>JAUNUL010000118.1 GCA_030538175.1 Propionibacteriaceae bacterium
TTCGTCACCGAGGTACGCCCCCCAGCAGATCTCCAGCCCGCGACCGGTCAACGACCGGCAGGCCAGCTGGCCATCGAGCATGACCACGACATCGAGGCCGTCGCGGTAGTCCTCGGCGAGGCGACGGCCCGTTGTCACCAGGAACGGTTCGCCGACGCGGTTCAGCGGGATCCGGTGCCGCGCGGCGAGCAGTTGCACGGCAGAGATCCCGGGAACGACCTCGCACTCGATCGGGAGCTCGGTGGCCAGCGCGTCCACGATCCGCAGCGTCGAGTCATAGAAGGCCGGATCGCCCCAGACCAGGAAGCCATAGACGAGCCCGGGGTCGGCGGCGATGATCGCGCGATAGCGCTCGGTCCGTGCACGGTGCCAATCGGACACCCCCTGGCGATAGTCGGTGGCGTTCCGGTCGGCATCCGGACCTCGGACCGGATCGGGGACTTCGACCAGTCGATAGTCACCGGTGATCCAGCGGTTGCAGATCTCCTGCCGGGCCGCGACGAGGTCCCGTTTCGTCTCGCCCTTGTCGGCGACGAGGAAGACGTCGACCTCGTTCAGTGCCGTGATCGCGGCTTGGGTGACCTGCGTGCTGCCGCCAGGGCCGATGCCGATCACCAGGATGCGCGTCACCTGGTGGGCGGTGGCAGGTGTCGCGTGCGGGGTGCTCACAGCCGTCGATCATAGGGCGGTGGCCCCGGTGAATGCCTGGCGCAGCAGCAGACCCAGCAGGCGCCGTTGCTTTTCCGGCGGGTAGTCGTCCGGCCAGGACAGCCCGGCCAGGGTCAGGCCATCGACACCGGTGACGAGCGCCACCGCGCGATCCTCGGCATCCGGCGCGCCCGCGCCGGCCAGCAGGCGGTGGGTCGCCTGCACCACCTCACGGTGCATTCGGTCCGCGGCATCGCGCAGCGACGGGGTCACGCGGGCGCGTTCGGTGAACGCCAGCCAGACGGCGCACTCCATCCGTCGTTGGTCGTCCAGAGGGAGGAGCTCGGCGTACATCGCCAGGACCACCTCGCCCATCCGGTGGTCATCGCCGGATTGAAAGGCGTCATCAAGGCGCCGGCCATGCTCCTCCAGGCGAGCCCCCACGCGGTCGGCCATCACTTCGGTTGCCGCCAGCAGGAGTGCGTCATGGGATGCGAAATAGTGCCGGACCGATCCGATGTTGAGCTCCGCTTCGGCGGCCACGTTGCGCAGGGAGGCGGCCTCGACTCCGCCACTGGCGACCAACCGGAACACGGCATCCACGATCAGCGCCCGGCGCTGTTCCACATCGATGATCTTCGGCATGTTCCTATTTTATCTCGCTTGTGCTAAAAAAGGATTTATCACCATCGTGATAAATAAAGGAGGCGTCATGAGCACCATCACCACCCAATCCGTTCAGCGGGCGACCCGTCCCCGGATCCACGCCCTCGACGTCGCCCGCGGCGTCGCGATCCTCGGCACCCTCGCCACCAACATCTGGTTGTTCAGCCACCCAGGCGGGATGCTCGGATACCTCGGCCACCCCACGACTCCCGGTGCATCGGGGGTCCAGCAGGGCATCGAGCGCACCCTCATGGCCCTGGCCAACGGCAAATTCCTCGGCTTGCTCACCCTGATGTTCGGCATCGGCCTGGTCATCCAGGCGGAATCCGCGGCGCGCCGGGGTCGGCGGTGGCCCGGTGGCTATCCCGTGCGGATGGCCCTGCTGTTCGTCGAGGGCCTGCTGCACTATCTGCTGATCGCCGAGTTCGACGTCTTGATGGGGTACGCCGTGACTGGTGCGATCGTCGCGGTCGTCATCCTGCGCACCCCGCGCGTACGCCGCATCTGGGCGGTGCTCGCGGGGCTCGTCCATCTGTTGCTGGTCACGTTGGCCACCGCCGCCGTGCTGGCGGTCGGCGGCCAGGGCGGCGGTGCTGCCGACCCGGGCGAGGCGCTCTATCGGGATGGGTCCTGGTGGGACCTGGTCCTGTTGCGGGTCGACTACGCCGTGGTCTTCCGGATCGAGCCGGTCTTCATCGGCTGCCTGACGTTCGTCATGTTCCTCGTCGGGGCGGAGCTCTATCGCCGGGGCATCTTCGACGACCGCGGCCGCGTGCTGCGCGCTCGCCTGATGGCTGCCGCAGTGGTCGCCTTCGTCGTGGACCTCGGCCTTGCGGTCACTGTTCCGGACACGGTTCTCCTCTCGCGCTATCTGTTGGCGCCGATCGTGGCGGGTGGTCTGCTGTCAGGGATCGCGATCGTGGCCCGCGACGGGGGCGGGCGGATCGGGCGATTGCTCGCACCCGTCGGTCGCATGGCCCTCAGCTGCTACATCGGGCAGAACCTGGTGTGTTCGGCCCTCTTCTATGGGTGGGGTCTCGGGCTCAACGCGGTGGCGCCTGCGGATCGTCTCTGGGTGACTCTGGGGGTGTACGCCGTCGTCTGTGTGGCGATGATCGGTTGCGCGCGCTGGTGGTTGGGGCGGTTCTCCCAGGGACCGGTCGAGTGGGCGTGGCACCGGGCGTACGCCGCCCTGGCCCGGTGATGACCCGCGTGCCCTACAGTCCTCACATGCGAGAATTCGACCACGACCGCGTCGCCGCGGGGGTCCGCGAGATCCTGATCGGCATCGGCGAGGACCCGGACCGCGACGGCCTGCAACAGACGCCGGAGCGCGTGGCCCGGGCGTACGCGGAGATGTTCGCCGGCATGCGCAAGACGCCGGAGGATGCGTTGTCGGCCGTGTTCGATATCGCGCACGACGAGCTGATCCTGGTCAAGGACATCGAGTTGTGGAGCTGCTGCGAACACCACTTGGTGCCGTTCACCGGGGTCGCGCATGTGGGGTATATCCCGGGTCCCGATGGCCATATCACCGGCCTCAGCAAGCTGGCCCGTCTGGTGGATGTGTACGCCAAGCGCCCGCAGGTTCAGGAGCGCCTCACCACCCAGATCGCGGACGCGCTCATGCAGCACCTTGATCCGCTGGGTGTGATCGTCGTCATCGAAGCCGAGCATCTCTGCATGACCATGCGTGGGGTGAAGAAGCCGGGGTCGCGCACGGTGACGAGCGCGGTGCGGGGACAGATGCGCGATCCGGCCACGCGTGCCGAGGCGATGAGCCTGATCATCGGCTCGTGACGGCGGGGTCAAACGCTAGATTGCCCCACGTGGTTCTCAACCCCGGCCCGACCCAGGTCATGGGCATTCTTAACGTCACCCCGAATTCCTTCTCCGATGGCGGGGATTGGTTCGACCACGATCGAGCCCTCCAGCGTGGCCGCGACATCCTGGCGGAGGGCGCGCACATCATCGATATCGGCGGCGAATCGACGCGGCCGGGCATCGTGCGCACCGACTCCGCCGAGGAACTGCGGCGCATCCTGCCCGTGGTCCGGGCGCTGGCCGCCGAGGGCGCGGTGCTGTCGATCGACACCATGCGGGCCGAGGTCGCGGTCGCCTGCGTCGAGGCGGGCGCGGCCATCATCAATGATGTCTCCGGTGGTCTGGCCGATCCGGCGATGTTGTCGGCCGTCGCGGACCTCGGGGTGCCCTATGTGGCGATGCACTGGCGCGCACACTCGACCCAGATGGACGACCTCGCCCGCTATGACGATGTCGTGACCGACGTCCGCGATGAGCTCGCCGAACGCGCGGAGGCAGCGTTGGCGGCCGGAATCGGAGCAGACCGGTTGATCCTGGATCCGGGGATCGGGTTCGCCAAGACCGGCGAGCACAATTGGGCGCTGCTCAACCGGTTGGACGTGTTCGCAGAGCTGGGTTTCCCCTTGTTGCTGGGGGTGTCCCGCAAACGTTTCCTGGGCGATCTCCTGGCCACAGGGGATGGGCCCCGACCGCCCAAGGAGCGCGACTCGGCGAGTGCCGCGATCGCGACAATCCTTGCCCAGCAAGGCATTTGGGCTGTTCGAGTCCATGCGGTTCGGCAGCATCTGGACGCGGTTGCGGTCGGTCATCGGCTATCTCGGCGTTGACAACTGTTCACCTGGTGTTGTCGCGTACGCCGGTCGAGGTGTCCAGTGGCGCCCTCACGTCGGCTAGTGTGCTCGGACCGTCCACGCTGAGGTGAACTCAGCCTGCGCCCAACCGGGCGTGCGGACGGCCAGACCGCCGGGACGGAGGAGCGTTGTGGATTCGCTGACCGAGGACAGGATCACCCTGACGGGGATCCGTGCGTTCGGGCACCATGGCGTGCTGCCCCATGAACGCACCTTTGGCCAACAATTCAGCGCTGACGTCACCCTTTTCCTTGATCTCGCCCAGGTCGGTGCGTCCGACACGTTGGCGGACACCGTCGACTATGGCGCCGTCGCGGCGGCAGTCGCCGAGGAACTGTCCGGACTGGCGCTGAACACAATTGAGGCGCTCGCCCAACGCATCGCGGATCGATGCGCCACCGATGAGCGAGTCCGCGCGGTGACCGTCACCGTGCACAAACCGATGGCGCCAGTCCCCGTCGTGCTCGCCGACGTTTCTGTCACTATCACCAGGAGATGCAGATGACCCACCCCTTCGCCCTCGACGCGGACACGCTCAGCGGCATGCGCCCCCTCTCCACGGCCGTGTTCGCCCTCGGGTCAAACCTCGGTGACCGGCTGGAACACCTGCAGCTGGCCGTGCAGGCCCTGGCAAGCACCCCGGACCTGACCATCGTCGAGGTCTCGCCGGTCTATGAGACCAAGGCCGTGGGTGGGCCCGAGGACAACCCGGATTTCCTCAACCTCGTCGTGGTCACCGAGACCACCCAGCCCGCTCGGGTCCTCCTCGAGCGTGCCCACGCCATTGAGTCCGCGCATGAGCGCATCCGTGCCGAGGTGGACGGTCCCCGCACCCTCGATGTGGATCTCATCGTGGTGGGTCGGGCAGTGAACGACAGCCCTGAGTTGAAGCTCCCGCACCCCCGCGCGCACGAGCGGGCGTTCGTCCTCGTCCCGTGGGCCGATATCGACCCCACGGCGGAGATTCCCGGACGTGGCCCTATCAAGACCCTGCTCGGGACTGTCGATGTCAGCGGTGTCACGCGCCGCGACGATCTGGTCGTGGAGGCCTGAGTTTGGCGTCCTCCCGGCCCGGGCAGTCCGAGCCGCCACGTGAACCAGCCGACCCGACCCGACTCCGGTTGACCCGCCCGCTGCAGCTGGCCACGGCGGCGCTGGCCGGTGCGGCCGGTTCGCTGGCGCTGGTGCTGATCACCCAACGCGTCACGGGCCACCCCCCGCTGCTGCCGTGGACGGGGCCACTGGTGCTGCTCTTCGCGGCGGCGATCATTGCCGGCTTCGCCTGGACGACTTGGCGACGCATCCAGACCCGACGCGAACCCATCGAAGCCCAGCGTGCGGTCACCTATCTCGCTCTGGGCAAGGCATCGGCACTGGGCGGCGCCGCGATCGCCGCCGGCTATCTGGTCTTCGTGTTCGCCTCTGCCGACAATCTCGCGGCGATCGGACCCCAGCAGCGGGTCGTGCGCGGTCTGATCGCAGCACTCGCCGGGGGGCTCCTCGCAGGCGCCGGGCTGTGGCTTGAGCGAGCCTGCCGGGTGCCGAATCCACCGGCGGCCGGCGAGGACGAAGAGCCCTTAATCGACTGAGGGAATATCAGCAGAAATATAGGCGTGAGATGGCGGCGCGTGGCTTTGCCATTATCTCAATCCCATCCCATAGGATGCGCTGTGTGAGCAGTCAGCAAGCGGGTCGCCGCACCATCACTTCGTCCCTTCGACGGGCAGCAATTTATTCTCTGGGAGCCGGGGCGCTGGTCGGGGTTGCCGCCGCCTTCGGCCCGATTTGGGTCGTCCGAGCCGGCATCGCCCTTGCGTTGATCGCGGGTGTGGTGGGCGTACGCTTCGCCTGGCGCGAGACCCGACAGGCACGGATCGCCCACAACAACGAGGTCCTTCAGCAGGTTCGTGCCCATGGCGAACAGCTCACCGGGGAGCGCCAGCGCAACCTCGAGGTTGTCGACGTGCTGCGGCGCGCCGGCGAAGAGCGAGATGAGGAAGTGGTCAAGCTGCAGCTGCGGATCGGCCAGCTGCGAACCGAGCTTTCCTCGCTCCGTGGCGATAACGTCGCGCTCAAGGCTGATCTGGCCACCCGTGATCAGGAGATCCAGCGGATCACCGCGGATCTCGCCGCGCGTGAGGAAGAGCTGCGCGTGCTCAAGGGTTTGGCCGACGGCGCCGAGGTGCTGTCGATGCCCCGCTATGCCACCAAGGCCGATTGGGATGCCCTGCCCTCCGCCGAGGATCTCTGGGCCAGCGGCAACTATCCGACCGTGGTCGACCTCCAGCGGCTCGCGTTCCCGCTGGACGGCGAGGAGAAGCTCCGCAAGGAAGCCTGACCGGCTCTCCACCCTCTTTGCTCACGACGCGCCCCCGGTCAAAGGGGGCGCGTCTTTGCGTTCACTCGGCGCTATTCCGGAAGGATCCGGAGCTCACTTGTCCAGGTCGCCGATGACATAACCGATAGACGCGAGAATGACCTCGATCTGTTCGATCGGCGAGCCGACCAAGACCTCTTCCAGCGCGGCCACGTGATGGAACGAAGGGCTGCGCAGCTTCATCCGCCACGGAGTCTTGTCGCCACGGGACACCAGGTGGAAGCCAGAGCGACCCAGGGGGGCTTCGACGAACGTATAGCTCTCCGCTTCGGGCAGCTTCACGATCTTCGGCAGCCGCACCTGCACAGGGCCCTCGGGCAGCCGCGTGCAGCAAGCGCTCACGATGTCCGCTGAAACCGTGCACTCGTCCAGCAGCAGCGCGAATCGTGCCTTCGCGTCACCGGAGGTGCCGAGTCGCATCACCGCGAAGCCGAGCTCGGCATAGACGCCCTGCGTACGGTCGTCCAGTGGCACGCCGGCGGCTCTGGCGAGTGGACCGCTGAGCCCGTACGCATCCACCAGGCCCGCATCGACCCGCGCCAGGCCCTCACCCGGCAGTGGCAGCACCGCGAGGTCTTCGACGAGCGTGCTCATCTCGGCCATCAAAGCCTGCTCGGTGGCCAACCAGCCCTCCTGTGGATCGACGGCCATCCCGCCGATCCGCACGGCCATCGGATGCACCCGATTCCCGGTCAGCACCGCGAACTGGTCCCGCAAGCGCTCCCGCATGCGTCGAACACGCGCCACCAGCTCCGGTTCGTCGCGTGCCAACCAGCCCAGGAAGCCGAGATGGCTGAGAATCCGCGTGTGCTCGGCAAGCAATGTCCGAATCCAGGTCGCCCGAACCGGAGGCGTCAGGCGCAGCATCCCTTCGAAGGCCTCGACAGCGGCCAGCTCGCCAAAGAATGGGGCCTGCCAGTCATGGCGATCGGCCAGCATCAGAATCTGGCGATAGTCGCGGGCCTCGAAGAGCTTCTCCACTCCTCGGTGCATGGCACCCGGCAGGATGCGCGCTGCGGTGACGATGCCGGCGGTCGCCTGGAGATTGATCTCCAACAACCCGGCCCGGCTCGGATGATCGGGTCCCAAATCGAGGACCACGGTCGCTGCATCCTGGGGCAAGCCGGCAGCCAGCGATCCGACAAGAATCCGGGTGGAGGTCACCCCGCCATTATGGATGCCCGGCGCCGACGATGCGGTGGGCGACAAGCCAGAACTGTCCGAAGCGCTCGGGATCTCGCAGCAGTGCGATTTGGCTGCGCAACGCCAGAGCGTCGAGGGGTGATTGTGCTTCGACGGTCCAAAAGCTGTCCGGCAGGTCCATGAGCCGAGCGCACAGCAGCCGCTGTGCTCCCACCGCCTCGACCGCACTCGCCACCGCGTCGATCGCCACGGATGCGGTGACGTTCGTTCCGGGCCCGGGGCGGACCCGTTCGCCATGACGGTGAGCGCTCAAGCCGCCGTCCCGCGGCCGCTGGTTCGCCAGATGCCCATAGTCCAGGGTTGCGAGGACGCTGCCGGGTGCCAACCGAGTTGCCCACCAGCGCCAGGCGCGGTCCCGTTGATGTCCGATGACCGCACGTTCACCCGGTCCAGGGTTGGGCCACCAACGGGCCAGCCAGGTGTGTTCGGCCGATGTCAGCGCCTTGATCGCTGTCGCACCGGGAATAGCCTCGCCATCTCCCGCGACGATCACTGCACCGGGAAGATCGTCCAGCCATTCCACGGCAATCACGAGTTGCGGAGTGTCGCCGAGTGGGATATCCGCGCCGAGCCATTGTTCGCTTACGGGATCCCATTGGGCGGTGATTTGCCGCCAGCCGGCATCGATCGGAATATTCCGCACATCAATGCCGTGGGCGGCCATTAACGGATCACGCTGCGAGCATTCCGTCAGGATTCTGCCATCGCCATGGCCGACCTCAATCAGGCTGCTCAAGCCGAGACGGGCGCGCCATCGTTGGATCAGAGCCCCAAGCGCCGCGGGGCACAGCGTGCTGGGTGTGTCGAAATGCCAGCTGGGTTGGTTATCCGCCCAGAAGGATCGATCCCACAAGTCCTGCGATTCTGGCCTCATCACGTGGTACTTCCTCCACGATTCAGGTTGCCTCAATCAATCTGAGAGATTAGCATCGGGAATAACAATAACCCCCGATGCAAGCCTGCTTTTTGGAAGGTG
>JAUNUL010000119.1 GCA_030538175.1 Propionibacteriaceae bacterium
AGGTCGAATGGGACTGCCGTTTCTGAGGCAGATCGAAGGGGACTCCCGTCTCGAGGTCTAACGGGATCTCACCCCCGGCTAGTTGCTCATGCCCAAGTGGATGCCTCCAGCGCATCTGCCAGTTGGTCGAAGAGGACCGCCACCCCGGGCGGGCCCTCCACGACCACGTCCGCCAGCTCCACCAGGGCGTTCTGCTCGGTCGAGGCGGAACAGATCAACAGCCCCTCGATCGCACCGCTCTCGCGCAACGTCCGCACTGCCTCGAAGGCCGGCACATCACCCAGGTCGTCACCGGCGAACACGACGGCCCGGGGGCTGACCTCGTCGACGAGCCGACGCACTGCATCGCCCTTGTCCACGCCCGGTGCCCGCAGCTCGAAGACGAACTTGCCGGGCTCCAACCGCAGTTCGTGTTTCTCGCACAGTGCCGTGAGCGGGCCGGTCAAGGCCGCCAGGGCGCCGTTGGGGTCGGCCAGCTCTCGGGTGTGGACACCGATCGACAGCCGCTTGTCCTCGACCCGGGCCGCGCTCAAACCGAGGTCGGCGAGGATCCCCGGGATCTCGAGGGCCGCTGCGGCGACCCCGGCGGGGGCGGTGGGTTCGGCATACGCGCCGGAGTCGGCATCCCATCGCTCGAAGCCATAGAGGCCGAGCACGCTCATCGAATCCAGGCCAGCACGCTGGTCAAGTCGGCCCAGCTCGACGGCCTTGCGGGCCATCCGCCCGGTGACCACGGCGACCTTGCCGACGTATCGACCCAGTCGGGCCAACGCGCTGACGGTCTCCTCCGACGCCCACGCGGCATCGGGGTCCAACACGATCGGGGACAGCACCCCGTCAAAATCACTGCAGATCAGAGCGCTGCTGGGGTCAGCGACGAGCGCGCTCCAGGCTCGTTTGCCGTAGTCGGTGTGGATATCGCTGGGGACGTTGATTTCGCCGGCCATTGCTCACCTCGGGTTTGTCGGCTCCAGCCACAGGCTAGCGTGGGGGCTGGAGGTGGACATGACCAACAACTCCCGGTCCAGCCAGGCCCCTTCGCGTGCAAGCTTTGTGGTGGTGGCGAATCGCCTGGCAGTTGAGCGGACCACGGATGACCAGGACGAGCCCTGCTGGCGGACATCTCCCGGCGGACTCGTCACCGCACTCGAACCGATCATGAAGGCCAAGGAAGGTGCCTGGATCGGTTGGCATGGGGCCCCGGATGAGGTGCTGGAGCCGTTCCGCCATGACGGCATCGACATGGTGCCGGTCCCGCTGTCCCGCGACGAGGTCGCGGAGTTCTATGAGGGCTTCTCGAACGCAACGCTCTGGCCGCTCTATCACGACTCCGTTGCCTTCCCGGAGTTCCACCGCGAGTGGTGGGACGCCTATGTCAAGGTCAACCGGCGCTTCGCGGAGGCTGCTGCCGAGGTCGCCGAGGAGGGCGGCGTGGTCTGGGTGCAGGACTACCAGCTCCAGCTCGTGCCGAAGATGCTGCGGGACAAGCGGCCTGACCTCAAGATCGGCTTCTTCCTCCACATTCCGTTCCCGCCCCAGGAGCTGTTCCAGCAGCTGCCGTGGCGCAAACAGGTGCTTGAGGGTCTGTCCGGTGCCGACCTCGTCGGCTTCCAGGTGCCCGGCGGCGCCGCCAACTTCCTGCGGCTGATGAAGGACCGCCTCGGCCTGGAGACCCGGCGCGGTGAGTTCGTCCGTCCGGACGGCACGCGAGGTCGAGCGGGCGCCTATCCGATCTCCATCGACGCGCAGGCATTTCAGGATCTCGCCAACCACCCGGAGACGGTTGAGCGGGCCAAGGAGATCAGGGAGGATCTCGACGCCGAGATCGTGTTCCTGGGGGTCGACCGGCTCGACTACACCAAGGGACTGCGACAGCGAATCCGGGCGTTCGGTGAGCTGTTCAAGTCAGGTCAGCTGGACCCCGACAAAGCAGTGTTCCTCCAGGTGGCGACGCCGTCGCGTGAGCGGGTGGAGGAATACAAGCGCCTGCGCGATGACATCGAGTTGCTCGTCGGACGCATCAACGGTGACATGGGCCGGATCGGCCGGGCGCCGATCACCTATCTCCACGCGGGCTACCCCCGCCAGGAGATGGCGGCGCTCTATCGGGCCGCCGATGTCATGGTGGTGACTCCTCTGCGGGACGGCATGAATCTCGTCGCCAAGGAATATGTCGCCTGCCGCGGCTCCGGCGATGGCGCCCTGGTGTTGAGCGAATTCGCGGGAGCGGCGCGTGAGTTGAAGCAGGCCTGGCAGGTCAATCCGTACGACATCGATGGGATGAAGGACCAGATCCTGGCGGCTGCTGGGGCTGATCAGACGGAGAAGCGGCGCCGGATGCGTCAGCTGCGTCGCCAGGTGTTCACCCACGACATCAACCGCTGGGCGGAGACGTTCCTCCGTGACCTCGGGCTCGAATGACAGGCGCACGACGCGGCCAGGTTCCTTCGAGAGAGGGGCTGACTTCTCCCTGCGCGCCGTGCCGGTCAGGGAACTCCGCGTGAGGATGAAAGACATGCGATTCAAGTTCCGAACGTCTGTGAATCAGAGCATGACGGCATCCCTTTGGCCGGGCTCAGACCAGCCGGGACAGCAGTTCATCGACGTACCCCGCGATCTGAGCTGCTGTTGACGTCGTGAACGTGGGATGCAACGCATAGAAGTCCGGCAGATCGGCCTGGTTGGCCTTGGTCTGGATGGTGGCGGCGCACGCGTCGGCGAGGCCATGGACCGTCACGTCGTGGGTCAGCCCGCGGGCGACGCCGGCTGCAAAGCCGAGGCTGAACGTGTTCTCGTGCCAGGCCGGCCAGTGGGTGATCAGCACGAGCTGCTGGCGGCGAGTCATGGTCAGGACGATGTCGGTCTCCGCCAACATCTCCGGATCGACCTGGCGGGAGCGGAAGCCGCCGGGTGAACCACCGCGCTTGGTCAATTCGTCGGCGAGGCACTGCTCCATGCCAGCACCGGGCAGGGCGTCCAGGCCGGCGGACTCGAACGTCAGGTCGCGACCGAGCTGGTGCGCGCGCAACTGGGCGTACCGCTCCGCGAACGCCGACCGCCCGATATTGCCCGAGCAGAGGAAGAGGACGTTGGGCACGGTTCCACCCTAGGTGAAGGCGCCGGGCCGGACGGCGCCCCCACTGCGAGGCTGAATCGGCGAGGTGCCTCGAGCGTCACCTGCCGGCATCCAGCAGGGTGACGCCGTTGCTCCGAGCACTCAGGCTGGAGTGATCAGGCGCCCAGCGGCCCGCGGGTGGTGCGGGTGAGTTCCTCGTTGACCTCGAAGAACAGCGCGCGGATGTCGGTGACCCCGAAGCTCTGCAGTCGGGCGGTGTGCATCTCGGCGTACGCCTGCGCGGACTCGAGGTCGTCGAACAGATAGATCCCGCCGGCCATCTGGGTCTCGGCGTTCTCTGTCCAGATCTTCCAGCGCAGGCCCGGTGCGGTCGCGATGTCGTCGGCGAGGCCGGCGTACGCCGTCGACATCTCCGCGCCCCACGGGCCCTGGGCGGGGAAGTCGAACTGAACGAGTGTGGCCATGGTGGTTCCTTCCGTGCGGGTACGCCGAGTCCGGCGGGGTCCCGGCTGCGCCGGGGTTGGTTCTTCGCCTCTCCAGTGTGCCGGGTTGGCCCAGGGGACGGCAGAACGCCCGCGCCGGTGGACCGACGCGGGCGTTCATGGCTCAGCGGTGCTGTGCCCGTTCACCTCGAGGACTCAGCGTGCTGTGCCCGTTCACCTCGGGGCTCAGCGCTGCTTCGCCCGGCAGAGGTTGTGGTTCAGGCAGCCTTGATGGCGGACACCTCGAAGACGAGGGTCACCTTCTCGGACACCAGGACGCCACCGGTCTCCAGCGCGGCGTTCCAGGTGAGGCCCCAGTCCTTGCGGTTGACCTGGATCTGGCCTTCCAGGCCGACGCGCTCGTTGCCGAAGGGGTCGGTGGCGGCACCGTTGTACTCGAAGTCGATGGTGACCGGCTTGGTGACGTCCTTGATGGTCAGGTCGCCGGTGACGCTCAGGGTCTCACCGTTGCCGGTGACGTCGGTGGAGACGAAGGTGATGGCCGGGAACTGCTCGACGTCGAAGAAGTCGGCGGAGCGCAGGTGGTTGTCCCGGTCGGAGTTGCGGGTGTCGATGGAGGCAACCTGGATGTTGACCTCGATCTTGGCGTTCTGCAGGCCGGCCTCGGTGGAGGCGGTGCCGGAGACGTCGTTGAAGGAGCCACGGACCTTGGTCACCATCGCGTGACGGGTGACGAAGCCGATCTCGGTGTGCGAGGGGTCGAGGGTGTAGGTGCCGGCGAGCTGGTTCAGAGCGGTCATGGTGCTGTCCTTTGTGGAGGAGGTCTTGTTGAACTTTCACTTAAACCATAAAGCAATCGACGTCCTCGTGCAACCGCGCCCCGACGCGTGTTCCATTCTGCGGTCCGCCGATTCGGGTCGCCACCCCTCATAAGTGCCGGGCCGCCGGGCCCAACGTGGCGGGGCGCCTGCGGGCCGCCGGGCCCAACCTGGCGGGGGCGCCTGCGGGCCGAGGAGTCGGCTGGTCACAATGGGTCCATGACGAACACTGCAGCCACGCTGCCGGCCCTGCCCGATGACGACTGGTCGCGCATTCTGTGTGTGGTCGCTCATCCCGATGATCTGGAATACGGCACCTCCGCCGCGATCGCCACGTGGACGCGCCAGGGCAAGAAGGTCGCCTACCTGCTCCTGACCTCCGGCGAGGCCGGCATGCAGGCGCCGCCGGAGGAGACCGGTCCGATCCGGGCTTTGGAGCAGCAGCGGGCGTGCGAGGAGGTCGGCGTACACGACCTGCGGATCCTCAACCACCCCGACGGGACGCTCATGTATGGGCTGGATCTGCGCCGCGACATCGCCCGGATGGTCCGCGAGTTCCGGCCCGATGCAGTGCTCACCACCAACTTTGACGTGGAGGCATACGGCGGGTTGAACCAGGCCGACCACCGCGCCGCCGGGCTCGCGACCATCGATGGCGTCCGCGACGCTGACAACAACTGGATCTTCCGCGAGCTCGTCGAGGAGGGCCTGCCCAAGTGGCATGCCAAGGCGCTGCTGGTCGCGGGCCACCCCGAGCCCACGCACGCTGTCGCGGTCGATGCCGACGCGGTCGCGGCCGGCGTACGCTCCCTGGAACAGCACGAGGCCTATCTCGCCGACCTGCCCAACCACCCCAAGCCCGCCGAGTTCATCCCCGAGGTCCTGCGGGAGGGCGGGCAGGCGATGGGGGTTGAGTACGCCGCAGTGCTGCGCGTGTTCGATCTCGGCGGTCTCGCGGGGTCCTGACATGGACACCAACGTCTCCACCGGTTTCAAGGGTCTCGATCGGGTCATCGACGGCCTGCGCCTGGGCGACAACGTGGTCTGGCAGGTCGACTCGGTCGATGACTATCGCCGGGCCGTCGATCCCTATGTGGCCCAAGCCCTCGCCGATGGGCGGCGCGTGGTCTATGTCCGGTTCGCGAACCACCCCCCGGTCCTCGAACCATCCGACGACATCAAGATCGTCGAACTCGATCCGGCCGAGGGGTTCGAGCACTTCGCCACCACGCTGCACCACCAGGTGGCCAAGGAGGGCACGCGGGTCTTCTATGTCTTCGATTGCCTGTCGGACCTGCTGAGCCACTGGCATTCGGACCTGCTGGTGATGAACTTCTTCAGGGTCATCTGCCCGTGGCTGTTCGACCTCGACACCGTCGCCTATTTTGCGATCACCCGGAACCTGCACAGCTTCGCCACCATTGCCGCGATCCGGCATACCACCCAGGTGCTGTTCGACCTGTATCTGATCGACGACAAGGCCTATGTGCACCCGCTGAAGGTGTGGGAGCGCTATTCACCGACGATGTTCTTCCCGCACCGGGTTTCCGGTGACGAGGCCGTGTCGATCACGTCGTCGGGGGTGTCGGCGCGGTTGTTCGCCTCGCTCAACCGCGGCACCGAGCAGCCCGATCCTTGGCATGTCATGCTCGACCGTTCCCGCGACGCGCTCTTCGGCATGCCCGAGGAACAGGACGCCGCGAAGGACCTGTTGATCGCGATGCTCATCGGCCGGGAGGGGCCGATGGTCGAGATGTGTCGGCGCTATCTGAACCTCGCCGACCTGCTGTCGGTCGCTGATCGGGAGATCGGCACGGGCGCGATCGGCGGCAAGTCGGTCGGCATGCTCGTGGCGCGGTCCATCCTGGAGAACCACCCCGTGGGCCGGTTCGCCGACCGGTTCGAGCCGCATGACTCGTTCTATTTGGGTGCTGACCTGTTTTACACTTATCTCGTCGCCAACAACTGGTGGCGGCTGTGGTCTGAGCACAAGACCAAAGAGGGCTATTTCAGTGCCGCCGCCGAACTGCGCGAGGTGATCCGGGACGGCAAGTTCCCGACCGCGATCCGCGAACAGTTCATGCGGATGCTTGAGTACTTCGGCCAATCGCCGATCATCGTGCGGTCGTCATCGCTATTGGAGGACAACTACGGCAACGCGTTCGCCGGGAAATATGACTCGGTGTTCTGCGTCAACCACGGTGATCCCGATGAGCGGTTGAAGGCGTTCGAGGAGGCGGTGCTCACGGTCTATGCGTCGGCGGTTTCGGAGGATGCGCTGGCGTACCGGGCGAACCGGAACCTCGTCGAACGCGACGAACAGATGGCGGTGCTCGTCCAGCGGGTGTCCGGCGAATATCACGGCACACTGTTCTTCCCGCACGCCGCGGGGGTGGCGAACTCGTCGAACCTCTATGTGTGGGATCCCGACACCGACCCGAGCGCCGGGATGGTGCGGTTGGTGTTCGGTCTGGGCACGCGCGCGGTCGACCGGATCCATCAGGACTATGCCCGGATCGTCGCGCTCGATGTGCCCAAGCGGAAGGCGCTCGTCGATGCCGATGATGAGGCCCGCTGGTCCCAGCATTACGTCGATGTCCTGCATCTCACCCGCGGCGAGCACATGACGGTCCCGCTGACGGACTTGATCGACAACGACATGGGCGCGTCCTGGTCCCTGTTCGCGTCCCCGGACTATCAGATGATCCGTCGTCTTCGGGAGCAGGGCCGTCGGCGCGCACGGCACCGTCCGATGGTGCTCGATTTTGCGGGTCTGTTGGGTGGGGAGTTCCCGGAATATCTCCGGGCTCTGTTGCGTGCGCTCGAGGAGGCGTACGCCTATCCGGTCGACATCGAGTTCACGCTGAATTTCTCCGACGACGGGCAGTGGCGGATGAACCTGGTCCAGTGTCGGCCGCTGCAGACCCGGGGGCTCGGCCGGGCCGTCGCGGTCCCGGAACTGGCTGCCGGCGGGGACTATCTGTTCGCGACCCACGGCAACTTCATGGGCGGCAACGTGCGGCTGCCGTTGACGTATGTCGTCGCGGTCCGCCCGGAGCCCTATCTGGCGATGGGCCAGCAGGATCGGTATGCGGTGGCCCGCCAGATCGGGCTGCTGAACCGCCTGCTCAAGGACGAGGACTTCATGCTGATGGGGCCGGGGAGGTGGGGGACCACCACCCCGTCGCTGGGGGTGCCGGTGCGGTTCACCGAGATCAGCAATGCGGCGGTGCTGTGTGAGTTCACGTACGCCGAGGGCAACTTCCTGCCCGAGTTGTCCTATGGCAGCCACTTCTTCCAGGACCTGGTGGAGACCGGGATCTTCTATGTCGCCCTGTTCGACGACCAGAAAGGGACGACGCTGAACCAGGAACGTCTCCTGGAGCGGCCGAACCTGCTCGCCGAGCTCGACCCCGGTGCCGCGGATCTGGCGAACACGATCCATGTGGTCCGGTATGACGGTCTGGAGCTCTATTCCGACATCGTCAGCCAGCGGCTCGTCTGCCGTTGAATCACGCCCCGGACCGGGGTGTGCCGCAGGGATCCGGCCCGAAACCGGACAAACTAGGGGGTCCAACGCAATAGTTTCGTTCGACCCCGCAGGTTGTCAGGTTTCTGGGACAGCGCGCCTCATGAGCGACCCGAGAGCCGTGGGAAGTCCCCTGGGAAAGCGCCGCGTACGCTGGGGCCATGGCGAACAAGGTCATTCCGTGCCCCTCGTGTGAGACGAAGAATCGTGTGCCGGCCGAGGCGTCGGGTACGCCGCGTTGTGCGAAGTGCCAAGCGCCGCTGCCCTGGATCGCCGATGCGTGGGACACCAACTTCGATCGGATCGCCGACAGCACCAAAGTCGCTGTCCTGGTCGACCTGTGGGCGCCCTGGTGCGGGCCGTGCCGGCAGGTATCGCCGCTGCTTGAACGGCTCGCGGCGGAGCGGGCCGGCAAGCTCAAGCTCGTCAAGGTCAACGTGGACGACGCCCCGGAGACCCAGGCCCGGTTCGGGGTCCAGGCCATCCCGACCCTGCTGTTGTTCGTGGACGGCAAACAGGTCGGGGAGCAGCGCGGTGCCGTGCCGCTGCCGGCCCTGCGGGCCTGGGTCGATTCCGCGACCGGGTGATGGTGCGCGGGGATTCTGCGAGGGTGATGGTGCGCGGGGATTCC
>JAUNUL010000120.1 GCA_030538175.1 Propionibacteriaceae bacterium
TGGCCGCATCCGATGTCGGTCGTGCGTCCGGGTGCGGAGCCGTTGTTGCTGTGCGATCTCGAAGAGCGGGTGCACCTGTTGCAGGCCGCCGGCGCGGACATTGTCGAGGTGATCTCGTTCGATCGTGACCTGATGGCGATGAGCCCCGAAGCCTTCCTGGATTCCTATATCAAGCCGCTCAATCCCCGCCGAGTCGTGGTGGGACAGAATTTCCGGTTCGGCCACCGGGCGAGTGGCAACGTGGATACGTTGCGCGACTGGGGTGCAGGTCGGTTCGAAGTGACCGGCTTGGAGCTGTTGCTGACCGAACATGAGGAGACGAGCTCCACCGAGATCCGGGGGCTGTTGGCTGATGGTCGGGTCGCCGAAGCAGCCCAGCATCTCGGTCGCCCCTTCCGGTTCACCGGCACGGTCGTGGTGGGCCACCAGCGTGGGCGGGAGTTCGGTTTTCCGACCGCGAACCTCCCAGTTCCGGCTGGATTCGCCGCCCCCGGGGCGGGGGTGTACGCCGGCTGGATGCGTCTCGCCGAACCCATTGACTCACCGGTGTGGCCGGCCGCGATCTCGGTGGGCACCAACCCGACGTTCGATGACGTGCCGGCCGTGGTGGTGGAGGCGCATGCCCTGGACCGCGACGACCTCGCGCTTTATGGCCGGACCATCCACGTCGACTTCGTGGATCGGTTGCGCGGCAACGTCCGGTTCGAGGGCGTTCCGCAGTTGATCGAGCAGATCGCCGCCGATGTCGAGCGCACCCGTGCGGTGCTTGGGCTCGACCCGGAGTCCTGAGCGCGCGCTGGTCAGCCCCAGCCGCTGAGGCGTACCAACGCCGCGGCAGCGGCTCCCAGCACGACGACCAACAGATAGGGCGCGCGCAGGGCGCAGGCCCCCAACGCCACGATCAGCGCGGCGAGGCGTGCGTCGACGCGCAGTGCTTGGCCGTCAGCGAACGTGTTCATGGTGATCAGTGCCGCCAACAGGCCCACGGTCAGGATGCCGGCGAGACGGGTGATCCGTGGGGACTCCAGCCGTGAACTCGGGATGAGATAGCCGGCGCTCTTGGTGAGGTACGCGATCACACAGGCCAACAGGACCCACCACCACATCAACGATCACCCTCGCCGGCGTGCGAATCGGCGTCGTCGTCGCGGGTGAAGTCCCGCTCGAGACCTTCGGTGGCGGGTCCGCGGGCCGCGAACGACAGGGCGGCCGCGACCGCCGCTGCCACCAGGATGGGTACGCCGGCCGGCAGGAACGGCACGCACAGCGCGGTCACGACACCACAGATCACCGCAATCGCGATCGGTTCGCGGTTCCGCAGCCGTGGCCAGAGCAAGCCAACGAACGCGGCCACGGCCGCCCCGTCCAAGCCCCACTGGCGAGGATCACCGAGTGCATTGCCCGCCAGGGCACCCGCGAGGGTGAAGGCATTCCACAGCGCGAACACCCCGAGACCGGCGGCCCAGAAGCCGCGGCGGGACTCCAGCAGTGACTCCTGGCCCATGGCGACTGCCGCCGACTCGTCGATCGTCACGTGGGCGGCCACCGGACGCCGCCACCCGACCGGGCGCAGCAGCGCATTCATCTGCATCCCATAGATGCCGTTGCGCAGTCCCAAGAGCGTTGCGGCGGTGACCGCCGCCGGACCACCCCCGCCACCGGCGACGACGCCGATGAACGCGAACTGGGAGCCGCCGGTGAACATCAACAGGCTCAACGCCTGCGTCTGCAGGACCGACAGTCCCGATGCCACGGACAGGGCGCCGAAGGAGATGCCATAGAGGCCGACGGCCACCGCGATGGACATGCCGGCGCGAAACGCCGGCGATTGGCGCAGGGGGATAGCAGGAGGTGCGGTCACGACCCCATGGTCCCAGTGATTTCGGCGCGGGGATTCCGCGTGGGATGCCGGGCACGGCTCGGGCGACTAGACTCACACCTTGTGGCTGTTGACTTCGCGAGTTCCCTGTCCCACCTCGAGCACTCCCTGAGTTCGATCGAGGCGGTTGTCGATCCTGAAACCAAGAAGGCGGAGATCGCCGAACTGGAGGAACAGGTCGCTGCCCCGGATCTTTGGGATGACCAGGCCAATGCCCAGCGCGTCACGTCCCGCCTGTCCGCTCTGCAGGGTGAGCTCGAGCGGGTATCCGTGCTGCGCGAGCGTCTCGACGACCTTGCCGTGCTCGTCGAGCTCGCCGAAGAAGAGGGCGATGCCGACTCGATGGGGGAGGCGGAGCGCGAGCTCACCCGGCTCACCAAGGACATCGAGAGCCTCGAAGTGCGCACGCTGCTGTCGGGGGAATACGACGAGCGCGAAGCCATGATCACGATCCGCGCCGAGGCCGGTGGCGTCGATGCCTCCGACTTCGCCGAGAAGCTGATGCGGATGTATCTGCGGTGGGCTGAACGCCACGGCTACGGCACCGAGGTCTATGACACCTCCTATGCCGAAGAGGCTGGCATCAAGTCCGCGACGTTCAGCGTGAAGGCGCCGTTCGCGTACGGCACGTTGTCGGTCGAACAGGGCACGCATCGTCTCGTCCGCATCTCTCCCTTCGACAACCAGGGCCGTCGCCAGACGTCGTTCGCAGGAGTGGACGTGTTGCCGGTCACCGAGGAGACCGACCACATCGAGATCCCGGAAAACGAGATGCGCATCGACGTGTTCCGCTCGTCCGGGCCCGGCGGCCAGTCGGTCAACACGACCGACTCGGCGGTGCGGATCACCCACATCCCGACTGGGATCGTCGTGTCCTGTCAGAATGAGAAGTCCCAGCTGCAGAACAAGGCATCGGCGCTGCGGGTCCTGCAGTCCCGGCTGTTGGAGCGGGCCCGGGCCGAGAAGGAAGCCGAGATGAACGCGCTCAAGGGCGGCGGCTCCGGCTCCTGGGGTGAGCAGATGCGGTCGTATGTGCTGCATCCGTATCAAATGGTCAAGGACCTGCGCACCGAGCACGAGACCGGCAACACCACCGCGGTGTTCGACGGCGAGATCGACGCCTTCATCGATGCTGGCATCCGCTGGCGCAAGCGGCAGGAGCAGGATGCGGACTGAGCCCCCGCCCGTGGCTCAACACTCCCACCGCCCGGAAATTGTGCGGAACGGTCGTTTGGTACGCCTACACTCGCTTCAGGCCGTTCCCCTTGCGCGTCTGTTCGGGGGCATGCCATCGCATGATCGTCTAGCCCGGCCCGGACAACTCACGTGATTCGTTTCGAAAACGTCAGCAAGACCTACGATGGTCAGCGTCGGCCCGCCTTGAAGAATGTCGATGTCGAAATCGGCAAGGGCGAGTTTGTGTTCCTCGTCGGACCTTCGGGGTCCGGCAAGTCGACCTTCATGCGCTTGATCCTGCGCGAGCTTCGCCCCAGCAACGGCAAGGTTTGGGTGGCCGGCAAGGATCTCAGCCGACTGCCGAACTGGAAGGTGCCGACCCTGCGTCGGCAGCTCGGCATGGTCTTCCAGGACTTCCGCCTCCTGCCGGGAAAGACGGTCAACCAGAACGTGGCGTTCGCGCTGCAGGTGATCGGCAAGCCGACGAGCTTCATCCGCAAGGCTGTGCCCGAGACCCTGGAGATGGTCGGCCTGGGTGGCAAGGGCGACCGGCTGCCCGAGGAACTGTCCGGCGGCGAACAACAGCGCGTCGCGATCGCTCGGGCGTTCGTGAACCGGCCCCAGGTGCTGATCGCCGACGAGCCGACCGGCAACCTCGACCCGGCCACCAGCGTGGGCATCATGAAGCTGCTGGACAAGATCAACCGCTCCGACACCACCGTGGTGATGGCCACCCATGACGCCACCGTGGTCGATCAGATGCGCAAGCGCGTGATCGAACTCGACGACGGTGAGCTCGTCCGTGACCAGAGCAAGGGGGTGTACGGGTACCAGTGATCCCCAACGGCCACCCCTCGCACCCCCACACCCTGACTGAAAGCTGACAATGCGCCACACCCTGTCCGAGACATTCAACGGCTTGCGCCGCAATCTGACGATGACCGTTGCCGTCATCGTCACGATGTGGGTGTCCTTGTCGCTGTTCGGCGTCGGCCTGCTGGCCAATCAGCAGGTCGACCTGATGAAGGGCAACTGGTACGACAAGATCGAGATCTCGGTCTTTCTCTGCACGGCCGATACGCGAGGCGACAACTGCAGCCCGGGCCAGGAAGTCACCGCCGCGCAACGGGACACGATCGAGCAGACCCTGCGTACGAACCCTGAAGTGCAGGACGTCTTCCACGAGTCCAAGCAGCAGGCCTATGACGAATTCCGCAAGGCCTATGAGGGCAGCCCGATCCAGGATTCGCTCACGGTGGAGCAGATGCAGGAATCCTTCCGGGTGAAACTGAAGGACCCGGAGCAATATCAGGGCGTGGTGTCCGCTGTGGCCGGTCTGCCAGGAGTGCAGGCGGTCCAGGACCTCCACCAAGTGCTGGACAGCCTTTTCGGGTGGCTGAGTCTGCTGCAGTGGGGCACGATTATCGCCTCGGTATTGCTGCTGATTGCTGCTGCACTGCAGATCGGCAACACGATCCGGATGGCGGCTTTTGCCCGGCGCCGCGAGATCGGGATTATGCGCTTGGTCGGCGCCGGCAACCTGCATATCATGCTGCCGTTCCTGCTCGAAGCGCTCATCAGCGCGCTTATTGGCATCGTGCTTGCGTGCGCCACACTTGCCGCGGCCGTCTATTTCCTGATCATCCGAAACGCTGAAGTCTTGATCAAGGCTTCACCCTGGATTGGGTGGTCCCACGCGGGTCTGGCGATGGCCGGAGTTGCCATTGTTGGAATCTTGCTGTCCATAATACCCACGCTGATTGCGACCAGAAGATATTTGAAGGTGTAACCTTCGGGTGGCCCGGGCCACTTTTTTCCAACCAGGATTGGGGACCAGCTGTGCGAAAGGTTCTTCCCGCCGCTCTGCTTCAGGGCGAGCGCCGCGGCCGTGGCCTGCGGCGACGTTCGGCAGAAGACGGACGTGGGGCCGGTTTGCACGTGCGCAGGTTCGCTGCTGGCGTCGCTGCACTCGCGATCGGCATGTCGTTCGCGGTGCCCGCGTCGGCAGATGATCTTGACGATCAGCGTGACCGCGTCGCCCAGGGGCTGACTGCGGCACAACAGAAGCTGGACGCTGACACCAAGTCCCTGGCCAATGCCAGCGCTGCACTCAAGTCATCGCAGACCGAGCTTGCGACGGCTCGGACCCAGTTGGCCGACACCCAGCGCCAGCTCGCCCAAGCCGAGGCGGATGACAAGACAGCTGCACGCCGCCTCGCCCAGGCCCAGAACGACTTGGAGGCGGCCAAGGCCGCCGTCGCCGAGGGCGAGCGTCAGGTCGCTGCCCAGCGGCTCGAGGTGGGCAATGTCGTCCGCACGCAATATCAGCAGCGCAGCAACATGGTCGGCATCGGCATGGTCGTGACCGGCACGGACACCGGGGACATCAGCAACCGAGTCCAGTGGTCGCAGATGATGATGGCCGTCACCCAGACCGAGCTGGAGAAGCTCGAAGAAACACAGGCCAAGCTCGTCGCCGCCCAGCAGCGTCAGGCGAAGATCGAGGAGCAGATGGCGGCGGAGCGGACAGCCGCTGCGGCCAACCTGACCAACCGCCAGAAGCTGGCCGCCCAAGCCGTCCAGCAGGAGCAGACGGTCGCACTGCTGGTGCAGCAGAACTCCTCGGCCGAACTCACCGCGAGCCAACAGCTCGAAGCGAGTCAGAACCACGCCAAGGCGCTGACGGCCGAGCAACAGGACGTGGAGGCGCGGATCCTGGATCGCATGCGGCGTCAGCAGGAAGAGGACGCACGCCGGGCCGAGACCGAGCGGCTGAACCGCGAAGCGCGGGAGAAGACCGATGCTGCCCAGGAACGCGCCAACCAGGCGCAGTCTCAGCGCGGCGGGACAGACGTCCCGGCTGCTGCTCCCCAGGGATCGGGTGGCTCTGCCCAAGGCACCAGTGCGAGTTCGGGCAGCCCCTTCATCAAGCCAGTCGCGGGTCCGGTCACCTCTCGCTATGGCATGCGTCTGCACCCTGTGCTGAAGGTCTGGAAACTGCATGACGGCACGGACTATGGCGCGGCATGCAACACCCCGCTGCGGGCGGCTGCTGATGGCGTGGTCACCGAGCGCTACTACAATGCCGGCTACGGCAACCGGTTGATGATCGACCACGGCCGTCTCGATGGGCGCTATCTGACGACCGGCTATAACCATGCGACGCACTACACCGTCCGGGTGGGCGAGCGCGTCAAGCAGGGTGACGTCGTCGGCTATGTCGGCACGACCGGCTATTCCACCGGCTGCCACCTCCACCTCATGGTCTGGTCCAACGGCAAGGTCACCAACCCGCAGACCGTCGGCTTCTGACCCGGACCCGATGCCCGCGGGGCTCAACTGTGTAGGGTGCCCGGGCCGCGCGCTGATCGAGACACTCGTGAGACTGCGCAAAAGTCGGAGGCGTCCACATGTCGCGGGCGCTAGGGTAGAGCGTTCGACGACAGGGGTGCTGGGAGCAGATGGCCAAGGAAAAGGGACGCACGATGGTGGCGCAGAACAAGAAGGCGCGCCACGACTATCACATCCACGACACCTATGAGGCCGGCTTGGTGCTGACCGGCACCGAGGTGAAATCGCTGCGGCAGGGCCGTGCCTCCCTCGTTGACGCGTTCGCGACGGTGGATGAGGGCGAGGTCTGGCTCCGCCAGGCGCATATCCCGGAATACAGCCACGGGACATGGACCAACCACACCGCCCGGCGGACGAGAAAAATGCTGCTCAACCGTCGCGAGATCGATCGCATCGCCAGGGCACTGCAGACCACCGGCAGCACGTTGATTCCGCTTTCGCTCTATTTCAGTGATGGCTATGCGAAGGTCGAGATTGCCGTGGCCACGGGCAAACGGGAATACGACAAGCGTGAAACGATCCGGCGTCGCGACGCGGACCGCGAGGCCGAGCGAGCCTTGGCGGACCGACAGCGCCGTCGCTGAGCCGCAAACGGCGCTGCCGGACGTTGTCAGATGATGGGATCTGTCCGGGCGGACAGCGTCACTGAACCGCGACGAGATCGCACACGAAGATCAAGGTCTCACCGGGCGCGATCACGCCGCCGGCGCCATGATCGCCATAGCCAAGATGCGGCGGGATCACCAGCTTGCGTCGACCGCCGACTTTCATGCCCTGGATGCCCTGATCCCAGCCGGCGATGACGCGCTGCGCGCCGAGCGGAAAGCTGAGTGGGGCGCCCCGGTTCCACGAGGAGTCGAACTCCTCGCCACTGGAATAGGCCACGCCAACGTAGTGCACGAAGACGTTCTTGCCCGCGACAGCTTCATCGCCGTCGCCGACCGTGATGTCGGTGATCTCGAGTTCGGCCGGTGGCGGGCCCTCGGGGAAATCAACTTCGGGTTTGTTGTTCATGCACCGGACTCTACTGTTCTGCCTGCTGTCCGCGGGTGCCGATAGGGCGTTGGGTTCGACTCGGGTCCTCAGCTCAGGGGTGCGCCGGGGGCACGCCCGATGTTGGGCGAGGGCGTGTTTGGGAACAATGGAGTCATGACCGGACAGTTCCCGCAATACTCCGACTATCGCCCGGTGACGTCCACCCCGACACCCACCGGGCCGTCACCGCAACTCGCCCCGCAGCCCGTCCACCCGAGCCTCTCCCTGGCGGTGACCCATGAGGAACGGGATCGTGCCGAGCGGTTCCTCGCGGATGCGTACGCCGACGGACGACTGAACGAGTTCGAGTTCGACGGTCGCATGGAACAGGTGATCCAGGCACAGAGTCGCAAGGACCTGAACCAGGCGTTCTATGGGTTGGTCGATGTGCCCAGCACCTCCCGGGCGCTCGGGTTGCACCCGGCCTACCGACCGAACCTCGTGCCGCAGAACGCCGACAGCCGCACCGGACGCGGGGCTGCTGCCGTCGCACACTTCTCGCCGTTCTTCCTCTGGATCTTTGGCCCCCTGCTGGTCAACCTGATCGCGAGCCCCGGCAGCTTCGCCAAGCGCGAGGCGGCGAAGGCCTTCAACTTCCAGCTGATCTCATTCGTGGGAATGGTCGGCGGCGGCATCCTGACCGGCATCGTTGGGGATCACCTGGCCTGGATGGTGGCGTTGGGTGCAGTGGCCTGGGTCGTGCTGACGATCATCGGTGGCGTCAAGGCGGCCGCGGGGGAGGACTGGCAGAACCCGGTGCGCAAGGTCGTGCGCTGGGAAGTCCTCAAGGAGAAGTGACGTCAGGGAATAAGCAGCTGCTCGGTCAGCGTTCTGTGCGATAAGATGGACCCTTCGGGCACGGCTTCGGCCGGTCCGGAGCGCCGATGCCTCAGGGCATGCGGCATGACACCACCGCTGCGGCGAGGGTGACAACTGAACAGGGGGGTGATCGGTTTCGACTCGGGGCGATAGTCCTGAGAGAAGCGGGTCGAGGAGCCAC
>JAUNUL010000121.1 GCA_030538175.1 Propionibacteriaceae bacterium
ATGGCGATGAGCCCGGCATTGCATTACGGCTACGGTTCGCGGGCCGCAAGGCGCTGGGCCCCGGGCTGTCGGTTGAGGTCGATAGCATCGAGGCCGATGTTGAGGGAGGGTGACGTGGCGCGATCCGAATCAGGGACCAGTGCTGGTGCCACGCTGCGCACCCCCGGAGTCCTGATGGGTCTGGTGGCGATGGTGCTCATCGCCGTGGCGGTGATGACACCGGGGTTCGTGCCCAACCAGGATCTGGATCGTCTCGCCCTCCTGCGGGCAGTGCGCGGGGTGCTGAAGTTCCAGATCGGTCGCGTCCTGATGGTCGCCGGCTTGGCGCTGCTGTTCTGGGCGTGGCTCAAGCTGCGCCCGGCGTTGCATCGCCGGCTCAACCACGGGTTGATCCTCGCTCTGTGGTCCTTGCCGATCCTGCTCGCGCCGCCGGTGTTCTCCTCCGATGCTTTTCTGTATGCCGATCAGGGCTGGATCATCAGCCAGGGACTGGATCCCTATCAGGTCGGTCTGACCGAGACTGGCGGGCCGTTCGCGGACAACGTGCACTGGGTGTGGGCGAACACCACGGCGGTCTATCCGCCATCGGCGTTGTTGGTGCAATACGTGATGGCCCAGCTGACGGGGTTCCACAGTTGGTGGTCGGTGATCGCGATGCGCATCCCCGCAGTGCTCGCGGTGGCCGTGATCGCGGTGTTCGTGCCGAAGTTGGCGCGGCTGCTGCGGGTCGACCCGGAACTCGCGAAATGGTTCGCGGTGCTGAATCCGCTGCTGATCCTGCACTTCGTCGGGGGCGTGCACAACGACGCCTGGATGGTCGCGCTGGTGCTCGTCGCCGCCTATGCAGCCCTGCGCTTCGGCGTCGGTGGGATGCTTGTCGGAGCGGTCCTGGTCGGGATCGGCGCGACCTTCAAACAGCCCGGCATCGCTGCGGCGATCGCGGTCGGCCTGCTCCCGGTGGCCGGTCGCCTGCGGTCGATGTCGCTGGGTCGGCGCATCGCGACCATGACGGCGTACGCCGGGGGCGCGCTCCTGGTCGCGGTCGCCGTCTTCGTCGGGGTGTCGCTGGTCATCGGCTTCGAATTCCTGGGCTGGGCCAAGGCGACCAGCATCCACGAAAGCACCTGGGGCATGTCACCGGCGTCGATGGTGGAGCAGTTCATCGGGCCGGTCATCAATGCCCTCGGCATTCGCCACGGGCTGCTGCCGTTCCTGTCCCGGTGTGCCACGATCACTAGCGTCGTCCTCGGCGCCGTGATCGCCTGGCGCTATTTCTTCGCCGATCGTTTCCTGCGTCGTGAGATCGTGCCGCGCTCCGTCCAGGTCCGCATCGCTGGGGAAGTGAGGGAGGCCGACCGCACCTGGCGGGACTATCCGCTGCGTTGGCTCGCCTGGTCCTTCATGGCACTGGCGTTCGGCGGCGCCGGCTATCACGTGTGGTACTTGCTGTGGGGCGGCATCTATCTCGGCATGCTGCGCTATGGCAACAGGATGTTCCGTGGGTTCATCGCGGTGATGATCGCCTTCGTGGTCGTCGAAGGCGGGTTGGAATACTTCTCGCTGCGCCCCATCCCCGGCTATCTGCTCGGGGCGGCGCTGGCGTGGATATTCTGGGTCAACTCTTCCCGGCTCCAGATCGTCCACGAGCCGACCTCCGACGACGCAGCGGAAGCAAAGGCGGCACAGGCAGCATGACCATGCGCATAGCGATCAGCGGCTCTTCCGGCTTCCTCGGCAACGCGCTCGTTGCCCGGCTTGAAGGGGAACACGAGGTCATCCGCCTCGTGCGCCGCCCCGCCGCCTCGCCGCTGGAGCGGCGCTGGGATCCGGTCGCCGGCTTCGTCGAATCCCTCGGCCTGACCGATATCGACGCCGTGATCAATCTGTCGGGCGCTGGCATCGCGGACCGTCGCTGGTCCGCTGCCCGTCGCCGCGAGCTGCTCATGTCCCGGGTGCAGGCCACCCGCAGTCTGGCCACACTCATCGCCGCCGAGGACCGGCCGTCGGTGTTCCTGTCAGGATCGGCTGTTGGCTTCTATGGGGTCCATGCGGAAGCGGTGTCCGACGAGACCGCGCCGGCCGGGTCGGACTTCCTCGCCGATCTGTGCCGCCAGTGGGAGTCCGCTGCCGCAGGGGCCGGCGTACGCACGGTCCACCTGCGCACGGGTCTGCCGCTGGATCGCAGCGGAGGATTCCTCGGCAAACTCCTGCCGCTGTTCTCCCTCGGCCTCGGCGGGCCGATGGGGGATGGGAGCCAGTGGGTGCCCTGGATCGCCTTGGAGGACTGGGTGAACGCTGTCGCCCACCTGCTCACCGCCGACGTGCAGGGGCCGGTGAACCTCACTGCCCCCAGCCCCGTGACCAATGCCGAGTTCACCACTGAACTCGCCGAACAACTCGGCAGGCCGGCCAACGTGCCGGTGCCCTTGCCACTGCTGCGGGTGATGTTCGGCAACCAGCTCGTGGATGAGGCGCTCTTGGCCAGCCAACAGGTGGTGCCCGCCGCGCTGCTCGAGTCGGGCTATGAATTCTCCCACTGGTTGTTGCCGTCGGCCTTGTCCGCAGCCTTGTCGCGGTCCTGATCCCGGCGTCGGACGTTTCAGTCTTGGGCAAGGTGGCCTTGACCGAGCCGTTGGGGGCAGCTTCACTGTGCGAAGCACTCGGCTTGATCTTGCTGCCGTTTCGCGGACCCGTCGGCTCTCCCGCATAGACTCGCGGGATGGCGCAACCCCTGAAAGGGAGAGCAATGAAGCGTTCCAAGGTTCTCGTGATCGGCACCTTTGCCGCCGCTCTTGCGCTGGGACTCGTTTCCATCATCAGTTTTTCCCACCGGATGGACATCGCTGATGCGACCGGGCAACCGGGCGGTTCCGCTGTTGGTGAACTCACCGGACTCGCTGTGTCTGCGGTCTTGTTCCTTGCCGGCGCTGTGTTCCTGGCTCGTCATCGCAGGGTGGCGGATGAGCGGCATGGAGCCACCACGCAGTTCCGCATGGGGTTGGGGCTGTTGGTGGTTGGCGTAGCGCTCTCACTCATCAGCCCGTTGTTCGGCATCATCGCGCTCGCCGGCCTGGCACTGCTGTGGCAGAGATCTTCCGCGCCTGCGCAGATCTAGGGCAGGCGGGATCGCGGGTCGGAGTTAGCGCGGGCAGGTAGCATGACGGTCTGACGTGCCCGGGCGATCCCCGGGACGAGCGCGAAAGGTCTTCTGTGAGCGATCTCACCCCTGCTGGCGTGCCCCCCAAGTTTGAACACATCGGGCTGACGTTTGATGACGTCCTGCTGCAACCCAACGAATCCGATGTGATCCCATCGGCCGCTGACACCACCTCGCTGGTCAGCAAGCGCATCGCTGTCCGCGTGCCGCTGCTGTCGTCGGCGATGGACACCGTGACCGAGACCCGCATGGCCATCGCCATGGCTCGCGAGGGTGGCATGGGCATCCTGCACCGCAACATGTCGATCGAGGATCAGGCCGCCATGGTCGACCAGGTCAAGCGGTCCGAGGCCGGCATGATCGACGATCCCATCACGATCAGCCCGGACGCGACGATCGGTGAGGCCGACGAGATGTGCGGTCACTACCGCATTTCCGGTGTCCCGGTCGTCGATGAGAACCAACGCCTGCTGGGCATCGTCACCAACCGAGATATGCGGTTCGAGACCGACCCCACCCGCCTGGTCTCCGACGTCATGACGCCCATGCCGTTGGTCACTGGTCACCGTGGCATCTCGTCCGAGGATGCGCTGTCGCTCCTGGCCAAGCACAAGATCGAGAAGCTCCCGCTCGTCGACAGCGACGGCCGCCTGACCGGACTGATCACGCTGAAGGACTATGTGAAGTCCGACAAATACCCACTCGCGAGCAAGGACGAGATGGGTCGGCTCCGGGTCGGCGCGGCCATCGGCTTCTTCGGGGATTCCTGGGAGCGCGCGATGGCGCTGGTCGAGAACGACGTCGACTGCATCGTCGTGGACACCGCCCACGGACATTCCCACGGCGTCATGGACATGATCCGCAAACTCAAGGCGGACCCCCGCGCGGCAGGCGTCGACATCATCGGCGGCAACGTCGCAACCTATGCCGGAGCGAAGGCGCTGTGCGAGGCGGGTGCCGACGGCGTCAAGGTCGGCGTCGGGCCGGGCTCGATCTGCACGACCCGCGTCGTTGCCGGAGTGGGCGTCCCCCAGGTGACCGCGATCTATGACGCGGCCCGGGCAGCGCGCGAATTCGGCGTACCCGTGATCGGGGACGGTGGCTTGCAATATTCCGGTGACATCGCCAAGGCGCTCGTCGCTGGGGCCGACACCGTGATGCTCGGCTCGCTGCTCGCCGGCTGCGAGGAGTCACCTGGTGAGCTGACGTTCATCAACGGCAAGCAGTTCAAGACCTATCGCGGCATGGGCTCGCTCGGTGCGATGGCGGCCCGCGGGCGCAAGGCCTCCTATTCGAAGGACCGCTATTTCCAGGGCGATGTCACCAGCGACGACAAGCTCGTCCCGGAAGGCATCGAGGGCCAGGTGCCCTATCGCGGTCCGCTGGCGGCGGTGGCCTATCAGCTGGTGGGTGGGCTGCGGCAGTCGATGTTCTATACCGGTGCGGCGACCATCCCGGAACTGCATGCCAAGGGCCGATTCGTTCGGATCACGTCGGCTGGTCTGCGAGAATCCCATCCGCACGACATTCAGATGACTGTCGAGGCGCCGAACTATACGGTCAAGGACTGACCGGACACCCGAGCGAAAGATCGTGAGCATGCAGGACATCGGCCGCAGCAAGCGGGCCAAACAGGCATTCAATTTCGATGACATCACCATCGTTCCTTCGCGACGGACCCGCGGCCAGGAAGAGGTGTCGCTGTCCTGGAAGATCGATGCGCTCGAATTCGACTTCCCGATCGTCGCGGCCCCGATGGACTCGATCATGTCGCCGGCGACGGCGATCGCGGTCGGTCGCAGCGGTGGTCTCGGGGTGCTGAACCTGGAGGGTCTGTGGACCCGCTATGCGGATCCGGAGCCCCTGCTCGACGAGATTGCTGCGATCGAGGACAACATCGAGGCGATCCGTCGGATGCAGCAGTTGTACGCCGAGCCGATCCAAGCAGAGCTGATCACGGCGCGCATGCAGGAGATCCGCGAGGCCGGCGTACCGGTGGCGGGGGCGCTCTCCCCGCAGAACACCGCCGAGTTCGCGCAGACAGTCGAGGCCGCTGGGGTCGACTTCTTCGTGATCCGCGGCACCACAGTGTCGGCTGAGCACGTCTCCACGGTGGCTGAGCCGCTGAACCTCAAGGAGTTCATCCACCGCCTCGAGGTGCCTGTGATCGTCGGTGGCTGCGCGACCTATCAGACTGCGTTGCACCTGATGCGCACCGGTGCGGCCGGTGTGCTCGTGGGCTTCGGCGGTGGCGCGACCCACGCGACCCAGGACGTGCTGGGCATCTCGGTGCCCATGGCCACGGCCGTGTCGGATGTGGCCGAGGCGCGCCGGGACTATATGGATGAGTCCGGCGGACGCTATGTCCACGTCATCGCCGACGGCGCGGTGGGTCGCTCCGGCGACATTGCCAAGGCCATCGCCTGCGGTGCGGACGCCGTCATGGTCGGGGCTCCGCTGGCGCGCGCCACGGACGCTCCAGGGCGTGGCTGGCACTGGGGCGCCGAGGCCTGGCACCCGTCGCTCCCACGTGGCGAACGGACGCGCTTCCGTCCGTTGGGGACGCTGGAGGAGATCCTGGTCGGCCCGTCCTCTGTGGCTGACGGCACCATGAACCTGGTGGGCGCGCTGCGCCGCACGCTGGCGACGACCGGGTACACGGAGGTCAAGGAGTTCCAGCGCGTCGGGGTCGTGTTGTCGTGACTGCCGACGAAGTCCGGGCTGAGCTCGACAGCCTGCGCGGGAGCATCGACAACATGGATTCGGCGATCGTGCATCTGCTCGCCGAACGGTTCAAGGTGACCCAGCGGGTGGGCGAACTCAAGGCCCACCACGGCCTCCCGCCGGCTGATCCTGCCCGCGAGCAACGGCAGATCGAGCGGCTGCGGGCACTCGCTGCCGACGCCCGCCTCGATCCGGAGTTCGCAGAGAAGTTCCTGACCTTCATCGTCTCCGAGGTGGTCCGCCATCATGAGCGGATCGCCGCTGAGCGCGACAGGGCCTGACTGGAGTCAGAGCTTGGCTCCCAGCTTGGCCAGGAGGCTCTTCTGCCGTTGGGACTCGATCTCCTGGTCGGTCACTTGTATGAACTCCAGCGCGTTGAAGCCATCCCCCTGCCGACGGTTCTGAGGTGGCTCCAGCCGTTCGATCAGGAGGGCCTCCATCGTGGCGATGAGCATTGTGATGCTGCCAGCAGAGTCGGGCATCGGGCCTAACGCACCGTGCTCATCTACGCGGCGGACGCCGAACCACGAGAACCGATCCCACCGGCCAGTGAGACGGTCTCGTGTGTGCTCCCAGAGGCGTGCGCCCATTCGTGGCTCAGTTAGTGCCGCTTGAGTCATTCAACGCATGGGCTGGCAGTGGGGGCACCAATAGCTCAACCGTTCCTGCCCGACGGGCCCGAAGCGCTCGACCTCGATCAGCGTCCCGCAGCGTCGGCAGGGCTTCCCGGGCCGTTCGAAGACCCAGGCCCGCTGGCCCGGTCGGTCGACGCCGGTGGTGACCTGGGTCGGGCGGACCGCGTTCGCCTTCAACAGCAGGTGCACCCGGGTGGCGAGGCGGGGGAGATCGGGGACCGCACCGACCGGCGTACGCGGATGGACACCCTGCAGGAAGCAGATCTCCGCGCGATAGAACGTCCCGATCCCCGCGAGGTTGCGTTGGTCCAGCAGCGCCTCGCCGATCGTGCGATAGGGATCGGCGGCGAGCCGGCGTACGGCCTCGTGCACATCCCAATCCGGGCCCAGCAGGTCCGGCCCAAGGTGGCCGACCACGTCATCCTCGCGGGCCGTCTCGATCAGCTCGACGACCGGGAGCTGCAGCCCGAACGCCGTCTGTTCGGCGTTCCCAAGGATCACCCGGATTCGGTACGCCGGCCCCGGCGGCCGTTCGCGGGCGCCGACCACGCGCCAGACCCCGTCCATGCGCAGGTGCGTGTGCAGGGTGAGCCCGGAATCGAGTCGGGTGAGCTGGTGCTTGCCGCGGGCGACGACTTCCAGGACGGTCATCCCGGCAAGGTCCGCCGTCGCATGCTGCTGGACGCGGAGCTCGGCCCGCGTGAGCGTACGCCCGGTCAGCGCGCGGTGCAGCCCGGCGCAGGACCGGAAGACGGTGTCACCCTCGGGCATGGGTCACCAGCTGAGGATCCGCGGTGCGGGCAGCTGTGTCATCGCGGAGTCGACCGTGACCAGGACCAGGCCGTCGATGGTCGCCTGGGCGACCAGGAGTCTGTCGAAGGGGTCCCGGTGAACCCATGGGAGCCTCCCCGCCAGCAGGGCATGCTCTGTCGTGATGGTGAGCGGCTGCGCGCCGATTGCCGCAACGTGATTCGTCCAGCCATCGACGAGCCCGGGTGCTGTGAGTTTGCCGATCCGCTCCTTGGTGGCGACCTCCAATGCCGACACGGCCGACACGAGAAGCTCGTTGGCTGGATCCGCGAGCGCTGTCAACTCCTCTCCTGGCACCCGGTCCGGGTCGGTCAACAGCCACAGGAACACGTGCGTATCGAGCAGAAATCTCACTCCCATGTCGCGAGCTCGTCATCGTCCAGGGCTGCGTCGAAATCGTCGGGAACGCTGAAGGCCATGTGCCCGAACTCCCGGGGTGGTGGGTCCTGGATGGGGACCAGCCGAAGGATGGGGCGACCTGACCGCGCGATCACAATGTCCTCCCCGGCCTCGGCGCGGGCGATCAGGGCAGACAGATGGGTCTTCGCCTCCTGGACATTGATCACGGTGCTCATGCCACCAGTGTGCGTTCACCCCCGAGGTTGGTCAAGGTGGTCTGGTCACCTTGACCTGGGTGGTCGGATCCGCCTGGTCAGGCAGGCAACAGCGCAGGGCGCCACTGCTGGTGCAGCGGCGCCCTGACGACGTGAGGTGGACTCCCGGATTCCCCGGGTGGGTGGCAATCAGCCGTTGAGACCCTCGAAGAGGATCGTGGAGAGATAGCGCTCACCGAACGACGGGATGATGACCACGATGGTCTTGCCGGCATTCTCGGGGCGGTTGGCGACCTCGACGGCCGAGGCGATGGCGGCACCGGAGGACAGGCCAACGAGCAGGCCCTCCTCGGTGGCGGCGCGACGGGCCCATTCGACAGCGGTCGGGGCGTCCTGCGGCACGATCTCGTCGATGATGTCGCGGTTCAGGATCTCGGGCACGAAGTTCGCGCCGATGCCCTGGATCTTGTGCGGGCCGGGCTGGCC
>JAUNUL010000122.1 GCA_030538175.1 Propionibacteriaceae bacterium
CTGATTCTGCTCGCCGTGCATGGGACCGTCGCCTCGGAACGCCGCGCCACCGATGCAGCGTGGCACTGGCCGGACGCCGCGGACCGGAAGCAGGCAGTGGAACGGGTGCTGGATGAGCAGATCTCCATGTTGGTGGATCGTTATCCCGAGTTGCAGGTCGACAAGTTGCTGCTGACCGCTGACCCGGTGGATGCCTTGGTGCGGGCGAGTCGGGATGCATTGATGGTGGTGATCGGCACGCGCCGACTGGGTGGGTGGACCGGCAAGGTGCTCGGCAGCGTCGCCGACGCAGCAGTAGCCCGTGCAGAAGGACCGATCGTTGTGGTTCCCCCGGGTTATGAGGCCGCCCCGGGCCCGATCATGCTGGGATTCGACTTGGCCAAGCCGCCGATGGCTGCGGCGAGGTTCGCGTTCGCCGCGGCTGAAGAGTCCGGCCGATCGGTTGTCGTGGCGACGGTGGAGGACCCGGTGCGTCCGCTGGAGTTGGTCGCACCAGTGCAGCCGGTATCGCTGCTGCCCAGCCAGGATCTCGCCCAGCGCGGTGAACAGGTCGAGCGAGCACTCGAAGATCTGCGCGCCGAGTTCCCGAACGTGGTCTATGACGTCACGGTCGTGCCCGGGTTGACGGCTCGATCGCTCGTCGCGTTGGGTTCCGAGGCGGAGCTGTTGGTGGTGGGTACGCGGGGTCGCAGCCCCCTGTTGGGTTTACTGTTCGGCTCGGTGAGTCGTGCGGTCTTGCGGGACACCGAAACGCCGGCGGTGGTGGTGCCGGAGCCATAGGCGCTGGGGGCTCGCCTTGACCCGCTATCCCAGTGCCTTGACGAGGATGTTCCCGCCGGGTCAGGGCCCACGTCCCTACTTGGATCCGACGTTCCTACCCGTGTGCAGGTACGAACGTGGCACTTGGGTAGGGACGTGCCCTGCCAGGGGAAGGTCACCGGACGTGTGATGAGTCGGGTGATCCCTGGGAGACGTGGTGGAACCGGCTCTTGTCAGCCGGCCAGATTGGCACCCAGCAGGCCGCCCACGATGTAGGTCACGGCCATGCCGATCACACCACCGATGATCACGCGCAAGATGGCACGGCTGATCGACGCCCCGCCGAGCTTGGCGCTGCTGAAGCCGGTGAGGGCGAGCGCGATCACCACGACCCCGAACGTGACTGGGATCCGGATTGCCTCTGGCGCCAACACCACGGCGAGGACAGGGAGCACGGCGCCGAGAGTGAAGGCGACGGCTGAGGCGAGGGCCGCCGCCCAGGGGCTGGTGAGCTCCTCGGCATCGATGCCGAGTTCCACCCGCAGGTGGGTCGCGAGCGGGTCATGCGCCGATAGTTCTGTGGCGACCTGGTGGGCAGTCTCCGGTGCGAGACCCATCCCCTCATAGAGGCCGACCAACTCCCGGAATTCTGCTTCGGGGGAGTGGTCCAGCTCGGCCCTTTCCTTGGCGATCAGCGCCTTCTCGGTGTCGCGTTGGGTGGACACGGAAACGTATTCGCCCACGGCCATGGACACCGCCCCCGACAGGATGCCCGCAGTTCCGGCGGTCAGGATCGCCGGCGTATTGCCCGGCGAAGCCGCGGCGACACCGACCACCAGGCCAGCGGTGGACACGATGCCGTCGTTCGCGCCGAGCACAGCGGCACGCAGTTTGTTGAGGAGACCGCCGACCTTGGGGTGGTGCGGTTCTTGGGCGGGGTGTTCTTTGCTCTCAGGTCGATCTTGCACCCGGTGCGGCACCTGTGGAACCGGTTGCAGGTGTGGCCAAGCACGGCTCAGGCAGCCGCGTCAGCGGCCCGGGTCGCGCGTGGCTGGTTCTCCTCGGGTGACGCAGCACAGGGTGGAGGTCCTCATCGACCAACTCTTCGGCACCCGGCCGCCAGCGCGCCGAACCCGGCGGTGAATCAGGCAGGGGCGGAGGTGTCCGACTCGTCCTCGGCCTTGAACTCGGTGAGCTGGATCAGGTTGCCGCAGGTGTCGTCGAGGACCGCGACGCGGACTGGGCCCATGTCGGTCGGTGGCTGCGTGAACTCCACGCCCTGAGCCGTCAGAGCGGAGTGGATCGCATCGACATCCGCGACCACGAAACTGTTGAAGGGGATGCCGTCGGAAACCAAGGCCGCCTTGAAGGTCTTGGCCGCGGGGTGGGCGTCAGGTTCCAATACCAACTCGACGCCATCGGGGAAGACGTCACTCACCACGGTCAGCCAGCGATATTCGCCCGCCGTCACATCCGTCTTCGCGACGAAACCGAGTTTTTCCGTATAGAAAGTCAGAGCCTTGTCCTGGTCATCGACATAGACACTCGTGGTGCTGATGATGGGCATCGCGATCCTCCTCGGGTGCTTTCGGGTTCAGCCTAATCGGCGGGTCCGGCAGCAGCAGTGCATGGTGCTGTCCGGTTGCGGTGCACGCGCTGTCGGTGCCCGGTTCGAACTGCAACTGTCGACTTGGGTCCCGGGGCGATAGCGTCGTGGCATGAGCCAGAACGACAAGACCTTCACCGAACGCATCGAAGTCGCCGGCGAGCAGCTGGTCGACACCGTCAAGGCAGCCCTGCGCGACACGAACGCCAAGCGCGTGACCGTCCGCTCCAAGGAAGGCCGGGAACTGCTGACCATTCCATTGACCCTCGGCATCGCCGGCGCAACCGCTGGTGTCATGTTCGTGCCACTGATTGCGGCCGCGGCCGCGTTGGGCGGCATGATGGCTCGCCTGACCGTGGAAATTGAGCGCACCGGCGAGCCGACCGACGATCACGACCCAAGCGCGGATATCTGAGTCGCTCAGAACCGGGCTCTGCCGGCACCTGCCCGGCGCCCGGATCACAGTTGCACGCGCAGTAGTTCCTGCCGCGTGCTGCGGTGGTCAGCCGATAGTGCCGCGTGCTGCGGGTGGTCAGCCGATAGTGCCGCGTGCAGGGGGGTCATCTTTCTGTGCCGCGTGCCGCGGCAACGAAGGCTTGGATGAGCGCGGGGTCCTTCACCCCGGGCGCTGATTCGACGCCACTGGAGACGTCGACCCCCCAAGGGTGAGCGGTGGTGATGGCGTCGGCGACATTGGCCGGTGAGAGCCCGCCGGCGAGCAGCCATTCGCCGGTGGGGCGCCGAGCCGTGAGCGCGTTGAGATCCCAGCGTTCGCCCGAACCCGCCTGGGGTGCGTCGAGCAGGAGTCGTTCTTCGCCCCAGGCACCCACCCGCACGTCGGTCGCCTCGGTCAGCGAAGTCGCCCGCCAGATCCGTGGGTGCACGGTCAGGGCGTCGGTGAAGTCCTCGGGCGCGTAGCGTCCGCCGTGCAGTTGAAGCACATCAACGCCCATTGTTTCGGCCATCCGGGCCGCCTCGACGGCAGGCATCTCTCGCACGACCAAGACCGTCGTCGCTCGTCCCTGTACCTCGGCGATGATGGCGGCGGCACCTTCAGGCGTCACATGCCGCGGGCTTCGTGGGCTCATCACCACGCCGATCGCGTCCGCACCGGCGTCCACGGCGATCCGGGTGTTGGCGACCGTGTCCAGTCCACACACCTTCACGAACACTGCGATACCTCCTGGCGCACATTTGCCTTCTCGTCGCCGCTGTCCACCCCATGTTTGACGACACTGGCCACAATTCTGCGTGACGTGGGGAGGCTACGGCAGTGCTGACCACCGGCTATCAGCAGTCCGCAACACACTCAGCCAAGGCGTCAAGACCGGTCTAGGTTGCCTGCGAAACCGTCGACATGTGGAAATCGGGCACTCGGACCGGCGGCATTACGGTGTGGGTGAACCAGTCGTTCCACTCCCGGCACAGGGTCTGCTCGCTCGCTCCGATCTCGGTGATCCGCGCCAACAGGTCGACCGGGGACTCGTTGAATCGGAAGTTGTTGACCGCGCCAACGACCTGGCCGTTCTCGATGAGATAGACCCCGTCTCGGGTCAGACCGGTCAGCAGCAGCGTCTCGGGATCGACCTCACGGATGTACCACAAACACGTCAACAGCAGGCCTCGCTCCGTGCTCGCGATCATGTCGTCCAGCGTCGCCGTGCCGTCGGCGTCAAGGATCAAGTTCTCCACACCGTACGCAAAGTGGCTGCCCGTCGCCTTGGCATAGCCGCGACTGCGGATCAGGTCGGTCAGGACACCGTTGGAGATCCACGCGCGGCCCGCGACCGGTGCGGCGTTGTCGAACACGGAGAGGTCGCCACTGATCGACGAATGGGCAACCGCGAAGGGTGCCTGCTCGAGGCCGGGCGTCGCCGGATCGGACCGCAGAGTGAGGGGCAGGTCGCTGAGTCGTTCGCCGATGCGGGTGCTGGTGTCGCCCTTGCGGGCCCACACCGTTCGGCCCTCGGCAGCATCCTTGGCCGACATCATCCAATAGGCATAGATCATCAAGTCCGCGACCGCGCCGGGCGGCAGCAGCGTCTCATAGCGGCCCGGGGGCAGCTCGATGCTCGTGTCGGCCCAGCCAAGTCGGCGCCGCAGCTCGGCGGCGTGGCCGGCGAGGTCGATGTCGGTGAAATCGGCCGAGGACTGACCCACCCACGCCGACGCATTCGTCGCCGCTCGTTTGGCGTTGATCTCGACGCGACCCATCGGCTGCACGTGCCGGCGCCGTGCGCCGGCCGAGGTCGCCACCCACGTGGTGGTGAGGTGGTGCTCGGCAAACCCGAACAGCGCATCCCCCGAGGCGGAGAATTCGTCGAAGAGTGCCCCCAGCCCCACTGCGAAGTCCGCCAAGGTCTGGATTGAGGTGGTCGCAGCCGCACTGGCGAAGTCGGTGTCGACCCCGTCGGAGATCAACTCAGCGATGTCGGTGGCGGGCTCGCCCGAGCGCGCAGAGGCTCGGGCGAGCTCGACCAACGCAGCGATGTCCGTTGTGGCGACCAGGGGCGCGCTCAGGGAGCCAACCGCCGTGCCGCCCGTGACAGGCGCGAGCACATGCACGGTGATCGAACGCTCGTGCATCTGCCCGTTCGTCGTCAGTGCGTTGTTGGCCCACCGCAGGTTGGCCTGGGTGGTCTCGTCGACGATCACCACGCATTCCGCATCGCCGGCTGCCGCGAGGGCCTGGTCAACCCACTCGGCCACGCCGGGCTCGGTCGTCATGGGTGCGCTGGAATCGGTCACCGTGGCGTCGCTGACGATTGGGTTGACCGTCGTGGCGTCGGGCCGGGTTGGGTCCGGCGTGGTGGGTTGGTCGGTCATGCTCGACCTCCTTCGCTGCGGGTGTTGAGGACGTTCACGCCGGTGAACAGTGCTGACGGGCAGCCGTGGGAGACCGGGGCGACCTGGCCCGGTTGGCCCTTGCCGCAGTTCGCGGCCCCGTGCAGCAGCCAGGTTTCGGGGCCGCCGACAGCCCTCATCGAACGCCAGAAGTCCGTGGTGGTGGCCTGATAGGCGACATCACGCACCTGGCCATCGAGGCGTCCGCCCCGGATCCGGAAGAAGCGCTGCCCGGTGAACTGGAAGTTGTAACGCTGCATGTCGATCGACCAGGACTTGTCGCCGACGACATAGAGCCCGTCATCGACCTGTCCGATCAGTTCTTCGGTCGACGGCCCGTCGACGGCGGGCTGCAGGGACACGTTGGGCATGCGCTGGAGCGGGATATGCCCGGGGGCGTCGGCGAACGCGCAGCCATTGGAGCGAGCAAGCCCCTGTTCGGCAGCCATCTGACGGTTGAGCTGGAAACCCACCAGCACGCCGTCCCGGACGATGTCGAAGGTCTGCGCAGCCACGCCCTCGTCGTCCCAGCCGACGGTCGCCAAGCCGTGCTCGGTGACCCGATCGCCGGTGACGTGCATGAGTTCCGAGCCGTATTGCAGCGTCCCAAGCTGGTCCGGGGTGGCGAAGGACGTGCCCGCATAGGCCGCCTCATAGCCGAGTGCCCGATCGAGCTCTGTCGCGTGCGCCACCGACTCGTGGATCGTCAACCACAGGTTGGTCGGGTCGATCACCAGGTCATAACGGCCTGGTTCCACCGTTGGGGCTTTCACATGCTCGGCCAGCAGATCGGGCAGTTCGGCGATCTCGGCATCGAAGTCCCAGCCGGTGCCAGTGAGATATTCCCAACCGCGCCCAGCAGGGGGACTCAGCGTCCGCATCGAAGAGAACCCTGCATCGCTCACTGAGATCGCGGTGAACTCGGGCACGACTCGCACTCGCTGTTGGGTGATCGAGCTGCCGGCCAAGTCCGCGTACCACGTGTTTTCCTGGACGAATGCAACGCTCGCGTCGGCGTGGTCGACGCCATCGCTGGCCAACAACCGATGGGAGAGCTCGCGCAGCCGAGCGATCCGCTCCGCCTCGGGCACGTCGAACGGGTTGATCGCATAGGCCGAAACCCACGACGCCTCCGCGTGCACCGGCTCGGGGGCCAGCGTCACAGGTCTCGTGGTCAGCGCGGCCGACACTCGTGCGGTCGCCACCGCCTGCTCAGCCAGCGTGGCGGCGGCGCCGGCCGTGAGGGTGATCCCCGCTGCGAAACCCCAATTGCCCTCGTGAACCACGCGGACAGCGAGCCCGAGCGTGAGGTCATCGATGGAGCGTTCCAGTTCCCCGTCGCGCAGAGCGTGTGAGCCGGTGCGGATGCGTTCGATTCGCACATCGGCATGGGTCGCGCCGAGCTCTGCGGCGCGCTGCAGTGCCGCGTCGCTCAGGCTCTGCAGGGGCAAGCCGGTGAACTCATCATCGAGCCGGGCCATCGAAATCTGTGCCATGACCGTCACCCTAGTGACGAGCTCAGACACTCTTGGCATCGTTCGCCCGGGCGTTCGTCCTCCCTTCGCGTTCGGGTCTGGTCGCTGGGCGGTTGCAGGCAAGCGGACCGTCCCGCCCCGGGCGCTAGATTCCCTCGCATGAGCCAGGATCCCGCCAATTCCCGTACGCCAACCACGCCGACCCAGCCGTCCGCGACCCCGTTCCTGATGTTCCAGGGCGCAGGGCGTGAAGCGATCGAGTTCTATGTCGCCACGCTGGCCCCACACCTGCCGGACACCGCCATCACGCGCTTGGACCTGCGTACGGCCGAATCACCCGAAGTCCAGCAGAACGCCGCGCTCGACGGCACGGTCCAGCACGGGGAACTCACGGTCGCGGGCACGGTCTTCCGGGTCTTTGATTCCCCGGCACCGCACGCTTTCACGTTCACGCCCGCGATCAGCATCTTCGTCGAGCTGCCCGCCGGGGGTGACGATCCACAGGCCGAGCTCGACCGCGTCGACGCACTCGCCGAGGCGTTGGGCGCTGGTGGTCAGGTGTTCATGCCGCCGAACGGGTACGGCTTCTCCCGCCGCTTCGCCTGGGTCGCCGATCGGTGGGGCGTGACCTGGCAACTCAACTGCGCCTGAGTGCTGGCCCTGAGGACTCTTGGAGAGCGAACGCCCCGAAACCAGACAAACTGCGGGGTCGGACGCAACTATTGCGTCCGACCCCCTTGGGTTGTCAGGTTTCAGGCGAGCTGGAGTGGCTGAGGAGTCGATCGACCGCGCTGCGCAGGGTGGATCGGGCTTGGTCGGGGGTGAGGCTGCCGATGAGTACGCCGAGGGTGACACCGTCGGACATCGCCAGCAGCTCCTGCGCGGCTTGGTCGATATCTGGCTGGTCCGTCCCCAGCGTGCGCAGCAGTCGCGCGATCTCGAGGGTCACCCCCTATTTCGCGACAGTGAGGATCCGGGCGATGTGAGGGTCGGTGACGCTGGCCGCCACGAAGGAATAGAAGACGCTCGTGCCGACCGGCGACTCGGCCGCCTTCGGTATCGCGTGACTGAGCACGTGCCAGAGCTCGTCGGCGGCTGACCCGCCGGCGGTCGTCTCGCGATGGAGCTGTTCGGCGCCGCCGATCATCAACGCGACGCTGGCCCGGACCAGGGCGTCCTTGGATTCGAAATAGTGCTGGACGCGACCGGGGGAGACCCCAGCCTCGGTCGCCACGGAGCGAAAGGACACTGCGCCGAGTCCGCGTCGGGCGACCACGCGCCACACAGCCACGAGGATCTCCACCGCTTTCTGACTGAGTTCCGCACCGGCCCCTGACCAGCTTCGAGGAGCAGACGCAAGGGCTCAGCCAGACTGTCCTGGCGCTCGGGGTGGATCGGGTCCACGTCGTGGGGCATAGCTTCGGCGGCGCGACCGCGGCGATGTTCGCCCTGGCGCATTCCGAGCAGACAGCGAGCCTGACCCTCCTCGAGCCGGTCGGGGTCATCGAGCCGATATCGCTCGGCACGTTCTTCTGGGCGACTCTGACGCTCCTGCCGGTGCCCCAGTCGGTCAAGGACCGGGCCCTCGCCGAGATCGGTGGCACGACGGTCGAGGAGGTCCGGGAGCGGACGCTGATGTCCGTCATGATCGACGCTGCCACCCAGGGCTATT
>JAUNUL010000123.1 GCA_030538175.1 Propionibacteriaceae bacterium
GAACTGGTGCCGGCGATGGCCAAGCGGCTGCGCGGTGCGGTCCTGCTCGGCGTCGATCGCGAGCTGATTCGGGCGGCACTTGCGCAACACGCGCCGCAGGTGCCGGTGATCGTGGTCGATTCGGCTGAGACTGGTGCCATGGCCGAGGTGGTCGAGGCAGCCGCCTCGATGGCTCAGCCGGGCGACACGGTCCTGTTGGCGCCGGGCTGCGCGAGCCTCGACATGTTCAGTTCATACGGCGCCCGCGGGGACGCGTTCGCCGAGGAAGTGCGCAAACACATCGCGCGATAGAAGGGAGACACGGGTGGCGATCCTTTCTTCCCCGGGTTCGTCGTCCGCAGCGGACAAGCAGCCCACCACCCTGGAGACGACCGAGCAGAGCAGCGCCTGGCGGGACCTTTCCCAGTCCACCGGCGCACGCATCCAGCAGGTGCTCAACGCCCCGCTCGCGAATTTCTATCTGGTGCTGGTGTCCTCGGGACTCCTGATCGCGCTCGGCATGATGATGGTGCTGTCGGCCTCGAGTGTGTACGCGTACATGAACTACGGCGACGCCTACTACTTCATCAAGCGCCAGGTGGCCTTCGCAGTGCTCGGCCTGATCTGCGCCATCATCCTGTCGCGGTTCACGTTCGCACGGCTCCGGCTGCTGACGTGGCCGGCCCTGATCGGGTCGATCATCCTGCTGATCCTGACCTATACGCCGCTGGGCGTGAACGTCAACGGCAACACGAACTGGGTGCAGCTCGGCCCGGATCTGTTTCGCCTCCAGCCGTCGGAGTACGCCAAGTTGGCGATCATCCTGTTCGCCGCCAACGTGCTGCTGATCAAGGAGAAGCGTCTGGATCAGCCGCGGCACCTGCTCATCCCGCTGCTGCCGGGGGTGGGGCTGGTCATCCTGTTGGTCGTGTTCCAGGGGGACATGGGCACCGCGGTCATCCTGATCGGCATCATGGCGGGCATGCTGTGGATCGTCGGGACGCCGTTGCGGATCCTGGCGACCATGGCCGCCGCCGGTGTCGCCGGCATCGCTGCCCTGACCGTCACCAGCGCCAACCGCATGCGCCGTTTCATGGCGTACCTCGATCCCAGTTCCGAAACCGACGGCGTGAACATGCAGGCGACCGTGGGTGTCTACGCCCTGGCCACCGGTGGCTGGTGGGGTGTTCAGCTCGGCGCATCGAGGCAGAAGTGGGGGAGCCTGCCCGAGGCCCACACCGACTACATCTTCGCGGTGATCGGCGAGGAGCTGGGGCTGATCGGCACGCTGGGGGTGCTGGTGCTGTTCTGCGTGTTGGGCTTTGCCGGCCTTCGGATTGCGCTGCGTTCGGACACGATGTTCGGCAAGGTGGTGGCCGGTGGGATCACCACGTGGTTCATGTTCCAGGCCATGGTCAACCTTGGGGTGGTGCTGCGTTTGCTGCCCGTCATGGGGGTGCCGCTACCGTTGGTGTCGTATGGCGGCAACGCGCTCCTGGCCAACATGATGGCTCTGGGTGTGTTGCTCGCCTGTGCACGCCAGGAGCCCGAGGCGCGGGCGGCCCTGGCCGGAAAGCGACGCTTGAAGCCTCCGCGGATGACGACTGTGGTCGGCACCCGCAAGGGCTGATCGGTCCTGCGAAGACGGAGATACCCACCATGGTGAATGTTGTTCTGGCCGGCGGCGGAACTGCCGGGCATACCTCCCCCCTGATTGCGACCGCTGATGCGATCATCGACCGCGTGCCTGACGCGTCGCTGGTCGCGATCGGCACCGCCCGCGGTCTCGAAACGAGAGTGATTCCTGCGGCCGGGCTGCGGTTGGAGCTCATCCCGCCGGTGCCGCTGCCCCGCAAACCCTCGTTGGATCTGGTCAAGGTCCCGGTCCGCCTCGTCGGCGCTGTCCAGGCAGCGAAGCGCATCCTCACTGAGGCGCGCGCGGACGTCCTGGTCGGCTTCGGTGGCTATGTCGCGCTGCCGGCGTACGTTGCGGCCCGCCAGCTGAAGATCCCCGTCGTCGTCCACGAACAGAACTCGGTTCCGGGGCTGGCGAACAAGGTGGCCGCCCGTTTTGCCGCGGACGTCTGCACCGCGTTTCCGGGGACCGAGCTGCCACGCGCCGAGTTCATCGGCATGCCGCTGCGCGCCGGGATCACCAGCCTGGACCGAGCCGCGGAGCGCGACCGGGCGTGCCGGCACTTCGAGCTGAACCCACGGATGCCGGTGTTGCTGGTCTCCGGCGGGTCCCAGGGGGCGCGGTCGATCAATGCTGCGGTCTTCGATTCCTTTCCGAAGCTGTTGGCCGCGGGCATCCAGGTCCTGCACGTGCTGGGGCAGAAGAACTTCACCAACGAGACCGTCGAGGTCACCGACGCCGAAACATCGGCGGTCTATCGCCCGATCGCGTATGTCGATGCGATGGAGGATGCGTACGCCGCCGCGGACCTGATGGTCGGTCGCTCCGGGGCCGGCACGGTCGTCGAGACGGCTGTGGTCGGGTTGCCGAGTGTGTTGGTGCCGCTGCCGCACGGCAACGGGGAACAGGCCCGCAATGCCGAATCGCTGGTGCAGGCGGGTGGGGCCCGGCTGCTCGCGGATGAGGCGTGCACCGGGGCCTGGATGACTGCTGAGCTTCCGCGCATGCTGGCCGACAAGGACCGGCTCGCTGCGATGTCCGAGGCCGGTCGAGCGCTGATGCCGAACGATGCTGCCGCAGTGCTGGCCGACCGGGTGCTCCGTCATGTGGGCGGTCGCGGCTGATGAGCAGCATCTTCGGTGCCCTGATCGAACCGGTCGACCTGGTCCCACCGCACGAGTTGGGACCGGTGCACTTCATCGCCATCGGCGGTGCGGGCATGAGCGGCATTGCGGCGTTGTACGCCGAGTTGGGCATCACCGTGTCCGGTTCGGATCAGTTCGATTCCCCGGTGCTGGCAGATCTCGCAGCATCCGGGATCCGGGTCCATGTCGGGCATGCTGCCGAGCAACTCGGTGCGGCCCAGACGGTCGTGGTCTCGTCGGCGATTCGCGCGGATAATCCGGAGCTGCTGGCCGCGCAGGCCCGCGGTCTGCGCATCTGGCATCGCAGCGCCGCGCTCGGGGCGCTCATGCTCGGCCGACCCGGGGTGGCCATCACCGGCACCCACGGCAAGACCACGACCTCGGGGATGTTGGCGCACGTGCTCACCGAGTGCGGCGCTGATCCGGGGTATGTCATCGGCGCAAAGCTTGCCAGCAGCGGAACCTCGTTCCGGCTCGGCTCCGGACCCTTCGTGGTCGAGGCGGATGAATCGGACGGTTCTTTCCGGCAATATCCGGCGGAGATCGCGGTCGTCACCAACGTCGAGGCCGATCACCTGGACAACTGGCGTACGCCGGCCGCCTATCTCGAGGGCTTCCGCGTTTTCACGGACGAGGCGAAGCGCGTGATCGCCAATCTGGATGATCCCGGGGTGCGCGCGGTGCTGGGCGATCGCGATGCCGACTGGATCACGTTCGGCTCGACCCCGCCTGCCCGGGTGCTATTGACCGATCCGGTGCAGGACGGGTTCGCTGTCCGGGCCCGACTGCGGGACATGCCGCTGGAGCTGGCTGTGCCCGGTCGGTTCAACCTCAGCAACGCCGCTGCCGCAGTGCTGGCCGCGCATGCGGTCGGCATCGATCTCGACGCGGCGCTCAAGGCGATCCGCAGTTTTCGTGGCACCTCCCGCCGCTTCACGGTGGTGGGGTCCGTCGATGGCGTGGACGTGGTCGATGACTATGCCCACCATCCGACCGAGGTCCGGGCAACCCTGGGTGCAGCCCGGGCCGGGGTGGCCGATCGGGGTGGACGGGTCATCGCCTGTTTCCAGCCCCACCTGTTCACCCGGACCAGGGACTTCGCCGATGAGTTCGGTGCCGCATTGGCGCTCGCCGATGTCGTGGTGCTGATGGACATCTATCCAGCCCGGGAGGATCCGTTGCCCGGGGTTACCAGTGACCTGCTGGTGGCCAGTTGCGCCGCCCATGGCCGGGCCGCACAGTTGGTCAGCGAGCGCGGTGAGGTGGCCGAGACGGTCGCGGCGCTCGCCCGGCCGGGGGATGTGGTGTTGACGCTGGGTGCGGGTGACGTCACGGCTCTCGGCCCCGACATCGTGGCGGCTTTGCAGGCGCGGAGTCCGCGGTGAAACTGCGAACGGGCAAGCAGCGGGATCAAACCAAGCGCGCCAAAGGTGAGGAAAAGTCGCGGGACCGGACCAAGCCGAGCAAGGGCACGGGAGAGCCGCGGACGAAACCCGGAGCGACCGCCGGCAAGCGCTGGCGCCGGGTGGGCCTGATCGGGGTCCCCGCGCTGGCCGTCATCGCCGGGGTATTGGTCTGGCTGGTGTTCTTCTCGTCGGTGCTCGTGCTCAAGACGGTCATGGTGACCGGCACCGCCATTCTGGCTGAGGATGAGGTGCTGCACCGCGCGGAGGCTCCCATCGGCGTCCCCCTGGCCCGCGTCGACGAACGTGCTGTGGGGGAGCGGGTGGCCCAGCTCGCAGCGGTCGACCAGGTGACCGTACGCCGACACTGGCCGGACAAACTCGAGATCCGGGTCGCTGAGCGGACGCCGGTCTTCGGCGTCGGCAACGGCGAGCGTCCGATGCTGGTGGACGCAGCCGGCGCGGTCTTTCCCGGTCCCAAACCAGAGGGACTGCTCCTTGCGGACGGACCGCTGGACAACCCACGGTTGCTGGCGGACACAGCAACCGTGGTGAACGCGCTGCCGCTGGATCTGCGGGTGCGGGCACAGCGTGTCAGCTTCAGTTCCACCGACGCCATCACCGTGCAGCTCGATGACGATATCGAGGTGTTCTTCGGCTCTGCGGAGCAAGCGGAACTCAAGGCTCAGGTGGCCTTGGCGCTGACCCGGGGCACGGCGGCCAAACACATTGACGTCAGCGCTCCCACTCACCCCAGCACCCGCGAAGGACGTCGCGAGCGACCCTGAGGTGAGGGTCAAGTAGAGCTTGAGGTCAACACGCGCCCCCGGCGTCCATTTGTTGCCCGGGGGATGAGGTGTCTCATAGCCTGAGGGCTGCCGATCGGATTGTGACGTTTATGTCACAGCGGAACTGATCAGGTATCAGCAGTCCGCACCAGGAGAAAGAGACGGAGCCCTCCGTGGTCAATCCTTCCCAGAACTACCTCGCCGTCATCAAGGTCGTCGGGGTCGGCGGAGGTGGTGTCAACGCCGTCAACCGCATGATCGACTCCGGCTTGCGGGGCGTGGAGTTCATCGCCGTCAACACCGATGCCCAAGCGCTGCTCATGAGTGACGCCGACGTGAAACTCGACATCGGTCGAGAGCTTACGCGCGGTCTCGGTGCGGGCGCAGACCCCGAGAAGGGGCGTCAGGCGGCCGAGGACAACTCCGAGGACATCGAGGACGCCCTCAAGGGCGCCGACATGGTCTTCGTGACGGCTGGTGAGGGTGGTGGCACGGGCACCGGTGGTGCACCGGTCGTGGCGCGTATCGCCCGTTCGCTGGGTGCGCTGACCATCGGTGTGGTCACCCGCCCGTTCGGCTTCGAAGGCCGTCGTCGTGCGACGCAGGCGGAGAGCGGGATTTCGGCACTGCGCGAAGAGGTCGACACGCTGATCGTCATCCCGAATGACAAGTTGCTGGCGATGACCGATCACCAGGTGGCGATCCTGGACGCCTTCAAGCAGGCCGACCAGGTGTTGCTCCAAGGCGTGTCCGGCATCACCGACCTGATCACCACCCCCGGCTTGATCAACCTCGACTTCGCCGACGTCAAGTCGATCATGTCGAACGCCGGCTCCGCCCTGATGGGCATCGGTTCCGCCCGGGGCGAGGACCGGGCCCGGGTCGCAGCCGAGATGGCTGTGTCCTCACCGTTGCTGGAATCGTCGATCGATGGCGCCCAGGGCGTCCTGCTGGCCATCGCCGGTGGGTCGGACATGGGCCTGTTCGAGGTGTCCTCGGCGGCGAACCTGATCCAGGAAGCCGCCCACGACGACGCAAACATCATCTTCGGCACCGTGATCGACGATGCGCTCGGCGATGAGGTGCGGGTCACCGTTATCGCGGCGGGTTTCGCAGGTGGCGAGCCGCCGCGTCGAAGCGATGCGCGCCCCTCCACCACGCGCCCGACCAATGCGGCACAGGCTGCCAGCCTGTCCCCGTTCGCGAGCAACCGTGGTTCCCAGGGCCGCAATGAGCCGACCACGCGGCCTGAGTCCCGGTCGTCCGATGTGCGGTCCAGTGATTTCCGGTCCTCCGATCGGTCGGATCACGGACGCTCCGAGTCCAGCCGTTTCGACTCCGGCCAGTCGGATCAGCGGCGGTCCGATCCTGTCCGGGAGGAGCGCCATACCGAGCGCGAGGTGCCGCGCCCGGAGCCGGTTCGCTCGGAGCCGGTTCGGCAGGATCCGCCGGTGCGGCAGGCCCCGCCCCCGCCTGCGGATGACGATCTGGACATTCCCGACTTCCTCAAATAATCGGTGTTCGCTTTCCTGCACCTCCCGTCGGCGGGCGATGGGCTCGGTCTGGCCTTCACCGACCGGGCCGGGGGAGTGTCGGAGGGGTCGTTCGGTCCCTTGAACCTGGGCCGCACGGACGTCGACGACCTCACGCATGTCGGGGAGAATTTCGAGCGCGTCGGGGCGTCTCTCGGCATTCGACGCTTCATCACCCTGGCCCAGGTGCATGGCCCCGACGTGGTTGTGGTCGATCGCGCCATGCTGGCCGATTGGGGTCCTGAACAGCATCTGGGGTCTGAGGCCACGGGCATCCCGTTGGTCAAGGCCGATGCCATGGTGACCACCGAGCCCGACGTAGCGCTGTGCATTCGCGTGGCCGATTGCCTGCCCGTGGTGTTCGCCGACCGCACTCGGGGCGTGATCGGGGCTGCGCATGCCGGGCGGGTGGGGTTGGCGGCCGGCGTACTGCCGCGGACCGTGGCGGCCCTCCGCGAGTTGGGGGCACAGGACATCGAGGCCTGGCTGGGCCCCCACATCTGTGGATCCTGTTACGAGGTGCCCGCCGCGATGCGCGAGGAGGTCGCCCGCGACCTGCCGGGGGCGTACGCCGAGACCTCCTGGGGCACGCCCGCACTCGATCTCGGGGCGGCGGCGGTCCATCAACTGCAGGAGTTGGGGTGTCGCGTCGAGCGTCGTGATCGGTGTACGCGGACCAGTCCGGACCTGCACAGTCACCGCCGCGATGGCGCTGGCGCGGGCAGGATCGGGGCGCTGGTCTGGCGAACCCGCTGACCGAATCGCCCCCCGCCCGGTGTGGCGTGTCGAAATCGGGCGGTTGGGACGCGACGAGTACTCTTGCACGCGAACGTGTCGGCCGGTGCCGACGCATCCGTGCGGCTGTTGTCGTGGCCGCGGGTGAACGCTGTCGGGTGGAGGAATCATGATGTCCGGAAAACTGCGGAGAACCGCGGAGTGGTTCGGATTGACCACGTCCGCTGATCGTTATGAGGACTCCTATGACTATGGGTCCGACGTGGAGTTGACCGAGAATGTGGATCCCGAGCCGGAATACGAGGATTCGGCCAGCGTGCATGAGCTGGAGCCGCGGTCCAAGCAGCGCCCTGCTGAGCCCGCGCCGCGCGCCCCACAGGCCCCCCAACCCAGGATTGCTGACATGTCCCGCATCGTGACCGTGCATCCCCGCACCTATAACGAAGCCCGCACCATCGGTGAACACTTCCGGGATCAGGTCCCGGTCATCATGAACCTGACCGAAATGGAGGACGCGGACGCCAAGCGTCTCGTCGATTTCGCGGCCGGGCTGATTTTTGGTCTGCGTGGCACTATTGAGCGCGTGACCAGCAAGGTGTTCCTGCTGTCACCCCAGAACGTCAACGTCACAGCCGAGGACAAGGAACGCATCGCCGGCGGGTTCTTCAACCAGAGCTGACGCCAATCTCGGAGGGCTCTCGGAGGGAGACCATGTACCTGATCGGCAGCATTATCGATGTCGTCCTTTGGCTCTATCTGGCAATTCTCTTTGCCCGCATGATTCTCAGTTGGGTGCCGATGTTTTCCCCCAACTGGCAGCCGCGGGGCGCGATGCTCGTCGTCGCCGAGGGCATCTATACGCTGACCGATCCACCGCTTCGGCTGCTCCGCAAGGTCATCCCCGCGGTCCGGGTCGGCAACGTCATGCTCGACCTGGGGTTCATGGTCCTGTGGCTCCTGGTGCTGGTGCTGCGACAGCTCAACATCAGCCTTTTGCTCAGCTGAGCCGGGGATCTTCGCACTTCGCGGGGCGTGCCGATGCAGAACGCGCCACTTCCAGAGTTGATGCAGTCCGTGATGTTGCTGGTAATGTCGTGCAGGAAGGTGT
>JAUNUL010000124.1 GCA_030538175.1 Propionibacteriaceae bacterium
GCCAAAGGAGTCGCAGCGCAGCGGAGACGACGACGCGAGGAACGAGGAGCGACCGTTCGCGCCGCGGATTGCGGCGCTCATCACCATGGACAATGGCTTGGACCACACCAAGCCGACGACGCTGGGGTTCAACGGTCTGTTGAACATGTCCGCGGCGCTGGATGAGGTGGAGCAGCTCGCGCGGGACGGTGAGATAGTCGCGGCGGCGATCACGGGCAAACCGTTCATTTTCGCCGCTGGCGCGGATTTGTCGTTGATTACCCAGGTGTCCGAGCGCTCCCACGCGCGGGCGCTGGCGGAGTTCGGGCACACCCAGATGGGCCGTTTGCACAACCTCGGGGTGCCGTCGTTCGCGTTCGTGAACGGCCTCGCATTGGGTGGCGGTCTGGAGGTCGCGCTGGGCTGTGACTATCGCACGATCGCCGAGGGCGTTTCGGTGGCGTTGCCGGAGACGATGTTGGGTCTGGTTCCGGGTTGGGGTGGCTGCTATCGCCTGCCTCGGTTGATCGGGGTAGCGAAGGCGCTTGAGGTGATCGTCGCGAACCCGTTGCAGCAGAACAAGATGCTGTCGGCCAGCGCCGCGGTGCAGATGGGCGTCGCGGATGCGGTGTTCGAGGGTGCGGAGTTCCTTGTTGAGTCGCTGCGCTGGGCTGGCGCGGTCCTGCGCGGGGAAATCGTCCCCGAGCGGCCGGACCACACTCAGGATCCGGCGTGGCAGCCGACCGTTGCGGCGGCCCGGCAGCAGGTGGAGTTCCGCACCGGCGGGATGGCGCCGGCGCCGGACCGCGCGCTGGACCTGATCGCGGAGGCCCAGACGGCTGATGAGGCAGCGGGCTTCCGGGCTGAGGACAACGCGTTGACCGATCTGGTGATGGGCGATGAGTTCCGGGCGTCGATCTATGCCTTCAATCTGGTGCAGAAGCGTGGCAAGAAGCCGGCGAACGCGCCTGATCGTGAGCTCGCTCGCAAGGTGACGAAGGTCGGCATCGTGGGTGCCGGTTTGATGGCCTCGCAGTTGGCATTGCTGTTCGCACGTCGCCTTGAGGTGCCGGTCGTCATGAGCGACGTCGACCAGGATCGGTTGGATCGGGGTTTGGGGTATGTCAAGGCCGAGGTCGAGAAGCTCGTCGGCCGCGGCCGGCTCCGCCCGGATGCGGCGAATCGCATCCTCGGTCAGGTGACCGGCAGCGTGGATAAGGAAGCGTACGCCGACGCCGACTTCGTGATCGAGGCCGTCTTTGAGGATCTCGAGGTGAAGCGGCAGGTGTTCGCAGAGCTCGAGGCTGTCGTCCGTGAGGATTGCGTCCTTGCGACGAACACGTCCTCGCTGTCGGTGACGGCGATGGCCGAGGGCCTGGCGCATCCGGAGCGGGTTGTCGGCTTCCACTTCTTCAACCCGGTCGCGGTCATGCCGCTGGTTGAGGTCGTCAGGGCGGGCCAGACCGATGAAGCGACGAGGGCGACGGCGTTCGCGGTGGCCCGGGGGCTGAAGAAGACCGTGATCGGGGTCGATGACGCTCCGTCGTTCGTCGTGAACCGCCTGCTGGGTCGGTTCATGTCGGAGATCGGGCGGATCGTCGATGAGGGTACGCCGATCGAGGCTGCCGATCGGGCGGTCGCCGATCTCGCCCCGATGCCGCCGTTCCAGCTGATGGGTCTGGTCGGTCCGGCGATTGCCCTGCACAACAACGAATCGTTGGCCGCAGCGTTCGGTGACCGGTTCGCCGTGCCGCGCGTACTGCAGCGGATTGTGGAGCTCGGCAAACCCGCCTTCTATCTGCCGACCAAGCCTGGGGAAAAGCCGCAACTGGATCCCGACGTGGTGGCACAGCTGCGGGTCGGGGACGGGTTCTCCACACCAGGCAGGGTGCGTGGACGCATCCTCGATGCTCTGGCCGATGAGGCGCGGCGGATGATCGAAGAGGGTGTTGTTGCCGACCCGAGTGACATCGACCTGGCGATGATCACCGGCGCAGGGTTCTCGTTCTGGAACGGCGGTCTCTTGCCGATGCTCGATCGGGAGGGGACCGCAGAGCTCGTGACCGGGCAGCGATTCCTTCCGCCGGGAGTAGCGTCACTGCCTGCAACGTGGGCAGCGGGTTGACCGGTTCGCCAAGGGCGACCCTCCATGGGTCTATGGCCCGATCGGTTGCGGCCACTGCGTTGTGGTGGTGCCGCACGAGTGAGGCCTGTGTACGGTCTGCGGCATGAGCGTTCGTGTGCAGACCATTGCCCCCGCCCGCCCGTGGTCGTTGGTGATCCACGGCGGCGCGGGGGGACCGCAGACCGACGCGCGGCGAAGTCGTTCGATGCCTATCACGCTGGGCTGCGTGCAGCGTTTGAGGCCGGGGAGGCCGTGCTCGCCGGGGGCGGGTCTGCTCTCGATGCCGTCTGTGCAGCCGTCCGGGCATTGGAGGACAACCCCGTGTTCAATGCTGGCCGAGGTGCGGTGCTGGCAGCCGATGGCCGGGCCGAGTTGGATGCGTCGGTCATGACCGGCGACGGCCGCGCCGGGGCGGTGACGGTGTCCCGCTGGGCCCGCAATCCCGTTGAGTTGGCCAAGGCCGTTCGCCAGCACTCCCCGCACGTGCTGTTGGCCGATCCGCCCCGATCGCTGCTGGCGACCTGGGATGTGGTGGAGGCAGAGGTTGGTTGGTTCGAGACCGCGCCCCGGGTGGAACAGTTGCGACGGCTCCAGGCGGAGTCGGCGGAAGGACCCCGGCATGGGACGGTGGGCGCGGTCGCGCTCGACGGTGCGGGTGCACTCGCCGCAGCGACGTCGACCGGTGGCATGGCGAACAAGGCCAACGGCCGGGTCGGGGATAGCCCGATCGTCGGTGCCGGAACGTACGCCCGGGACGGCGTCGTTGCCGTGTCCACGACCGGCGAGGGGGAGGCGTTTCTGGCGGGGGTCGTCGCCCATGATGTGTACGCCCGGATGGCCTACGGGCAAGCCACCCTCGCGCGTGCGGTTGAGGCGACGTTGACAGCAGAACTGGGCTCCCGGGATGCGATGGGGGCGCTCATTGCCGTGGGCGCCGAGGGCCAGATCGTGGTGGGAACGCGCAGTGACACCCTGTTGGCGGCCTGGCGGGACGGTGACGAGATCGTCACGCGGATCTGAGGCGCGGACCTGGAACCGCGCCCGAAGAGGTCGACACCCCTGGTGCCAGCCGACCATTCCGAGAATGTGACGGGACCGGGACCCAAGCCGGAATCAACGGGACCGCAACGTGAGCACAACACCGGCGTACTGCCCTGCAAAACAACGGGTTGCTAAGGATCGTCCTGACTGCACCCGCGGGCGCTCGAGAAGATCCAGAATGATCTAATCGAGGCATCGACAAAGGAGTCAGGCATGGATCCCATCGAGTTGACCCGCATCCTCGACGCACTGGATCGGGCGGAGAGCAGCGCTATCGGCATCCCGACGCTTTCGAGTCGGCATTGTGGCCTGAGCGTGGATGATGCCTGGGCGGTGGCCCGCGGTCGGGATCAGCGCCGGGCGGCCCGTGGTGAGGTGAGGGTGGGATACAAGCTGGGCTGGACCTCGGCGGCGATGCGCCAGGCCCTCGGCATCGACCAGCCCAACTATGGTTCCCTGTGGAGCCAGATGGCCACCGACGGCACGCTCTCGATGGCGACCCGCATCCACCCGAAGGCGGAGCCCGAGTTCGCCTATCGCCCGTTGCGGGACCTGGCTGGTGATGACATCACCGCCGAGGAAGTCGCCGAAGCCGGCGAATGGGCGGTGTCGCTGGAGGTCGTCGATCCGCGGTGGAACAGCTATGGATTCACATTCGCCGACAACACCGCTGACGGTTCGTCCGCGGCGGCGTACGCCATCGGCGAGTTCCGCTCGATCGACGTCGCGCCGGAGGAGCTGCGGCTGACGATGCGCATCGACGGCGACGAGGAGCGCTCGGCGACCGGGGCCGACGTGTTCGACTCACCCGCGGAGAGTGTCGCGTTCCTGGTGCAGAGCCTGGCTGCGGAGAATACGCCCTTGCGGGCAGGGATGATCGTGCTCACCGGTGGGGCGACTGCCCCGGTGGATCTCAAAGTTGGGATGGTGCTCGAGGTCGAGTCACCGGAGCTGGGGGCATGTCGCCTGGAGATGGTGCCCTGACCATCAGCTCGGTGCGGGAAGCGTTGCCTGAGCGAGGGATGGACTCAGTCAACGCCGAAAGCCGCCGGCCGTGACGTCTCCGCAGCCGGGCGGCTGGGCGCGACCCCTGCTGTTGGTCAGAACTGCTGGCAGAAACTGATGGGCGAGGAATAGTTGGAGCCGCCGCCACCCCCGTCGTTACCCCAGAGTCCACCGTTGCGTCGTTCGGCCTCGTAGTAGGCCTGGAGTATCGGCCGACAATAGGCGCGCATCTCCTGTTCGGCCGTCAGCGGGTTCTTTGCGACCAACTGCCGGAAGACGTCCACCGCCCTGCCCCTGTGGCCGCTGATCAGTTGCTCCGCACGTGCTCGCGCTGCTTGTTCCGCGTAGTAGCGATCGCGGTCGGCAGGATTGCCGGGGGCAGCGGTCTTGCCGCGTGAGAGTGCGTTCAGTTTGGCCCAGGTCTGGGGGCCGACGATGCCGTCGGTCTGGATCCATCCGCGGCCCCCACCGGAGAATTTCTGGAGGGCGATGATGGCGTTCTTGGTGCGCGGGCCGAAGATGCCATCGGCGGTGATCTGCCCACCGATCGCCGGATAGGCGCGAGCCGCCGCGTTGTATTCACACTGCATCTGCTTCACCGCCGCGCCACGGGCGCCGGACTTCAGCAAGGGCTCAGCCGCCGAGAAATAGCAACCCCCGGCTCCGTTGGCCGCCTCAGCCTGGGGCAGCCCGACAAGGGCGCCTCCGGTCATCGCTACGGTCACTGCCAGGAGGGCATTGACTTCATTAATGGAGAGATTGATTTCTCGAATAGTGAGAGGGTTCTGGCTCTGGCTTGCCCGGTCGCGGGCGGCTTGCAAGAGTCACTGCCATGACCTCCACGCTCGACGTCCGAATGCACACCCGCGCTGCCATGTGCTGCGCGTGTATGTGTCGCTGACCCGTCGAGCCCGCATCGGGCATCCGGGCCCAGCGCCCACCACCCTGCTGTCCGTTCCCTTGGAGATCCCGTCATGTCTTTCCCCACGCCTGCCCGTGCCCTGACCCTTGATCACGTGACCCTCGAGGTCCAGCGCCGCTGCGTCGAAGGCCGCCGACTCGGCATGCTGCGCGTGCTCACCGACTGCTCGTTGCACGTTGGTGTCGGCGAGATCCTCGCGGTGGTTGGTCCCGCGGGTTCTGGCAAGAGCGCGGTGCTGGATCTGCTCGCCGGGTTCGCGCACGCGAGCAGCGGTCAGGTCCTGGTCGATGGTCATGTGGTTGCCGGACCCTCCCCCGACCGCGGCTTCGTCCAGCCCTCGTATGGCCTGTTCCCCTGGCGGACCGTCCGGCAGAACGTGACGTTCGCGGCCGGAGCCGCGGGCGTACGCCGGGCCGATGCGGCCCTTGCGTTGGTCGGTCTGGCTGCGGTGGCGGATCGTCCGGTCGGGGACCTCACTGCGACGCAGAAACGACGGGTGTCCCTGGCCAAGGCGCTGGTGCACGACCCGGGCGTGCTGCTGCTGGACGATCCCTTCGCCGGTCTGGCGGATGCTGACCGGGTCGACCTGCAGGACGCCCTGTTGGGGATCCAGGCCGAGACCGGTGTGACGGTCGTTATCGCCACCAGGAATGTCGATGAGGCTGTGCGCCTCGCGGATCGGGTGGCTGTGCTGTCACCCCTGCCCGGTCGCGTCGTGACGCAGGTTCCGGTCAACTCCGGTCGCCCGCACGCTGCCCGGCACGCGGTCTGGGCTGCGCTGGCCGGTGTTGAGGGGTACGCCGCCGCCGCTTGATGGGGCCGCGCTGCCTGAGTTGCATCGACCTTCCTACCTGACTCGGACGTTCCTACCTGTGTGTGGGTAGGAACGTCGGAGTTAGGTAGGGACGTGGTGGTGGATCGCCCCTGGAAGGGCCCTAGCGGTCGAACCGGCGCTCAAAGCCAAGGCGGGGGTGGCCGAAACCACCACCTCGGTCGCGGTCGAACCGGCGCTCAAAGCCAAGGCGGGGGTGGCCGAAACCACCACCTCAGTCGCGGTCGAACCGGCTCTTGTCGATCAGTTCATCACCCGGTGCAGCGGCGGCTTGACCGTCGGCGGCCATGGAGATCTCACCGCGGGACTTCTTGGAGGCGCTGACGACGGCGACGCCGATGGCGGTGGTCAACGGCACGGCCGCGACCAGGCCGATGGAGCCGATCAGCGTACGCACGATCTCCTGTGAGAACTCCTCGGTCTGCAGCACCTCCAACAGCGGGCGCTGATAGATGCTCAGCAGCACCAACGTGCCCAGGGTGGCACCGGAGATGGCGAACGCGATCGTGTACACCGTCGATGCGATGTGGTCCCGGCCGATCCGCATGGCCCTGCTGAAGATCTGCTTGCCGTCGGGGTCGTCACCAGCGAGCTCCCACACCGCCGATGCCTGGGTGATCGTAACGTCGTTGAGCACGCCGAGACCGGCGAGAATGATGCCGCAGATGACGATGGACGTCATGTTCAGGTCCGGTGCTGCGGCCGAGAGGATCATGTCGTCCTCCGAGGAGACACCGGTCAGGTGTGCCCATTTCGTGGCGATCCAGCCGAGAATGGCCGAGGCGATCAACCCGAACAATGTGCCCAACAACGCCGTGGTCGTTCTGGCGCTGAACCCGTGGGCGGCGTACAACGCCACGAACATGATCGCTGACCCGCCGACCAGGCCCACCATGATCGGGTTCGATCCGGTCACCAGGGCCGGGAACATGAAATAGACCATGATGAAGAACGCCCAGCCCAGGCCCAAGATCGCCAACAGACCGCGCCACCGGGCGACCGCGACCACAGCGCCGACGAAGAGCAGGGTGAAGATGAGCAGCGGGGTGCCCCGCTCGAACTCGCTGAACTGATATTGGGCCGGGATCCCCTCCATGGGGATGCGGAACAGTTTGATCTTCTGGCCCACGCTGACACCGGACTCATAGTCGGTGGCCTTCAAGGTGATGTCGTCATACGTCTGCCCGGCCTCGGGGCCATCGAGCAGCTCCACCGATGCCCGCCCACAGGTATCAGCGTGGGCGCCACCGGATCCGGAGCTGGAGCCAGGGACCCCATCACAGTTGATGGCACCAATCTGGGTGATGCGGCCCGTCTGCACGGACAGGCCCGGCACGGAGTACTGCCCCAGGTTCTCGGAGATGTGGTCCTTGACATTGCCCGGCCACATGATGATCAGCGCGCCCAGGGTCCACACGGCGATCGGGATCAGCGCGATGATCATCAACCGCAAGGCCCGCCGCTGCCGGGCCAGTCCCTCCGGAGAGGTCGGGGTGGGCGTGGTGTGGGAGTGTGACATCGAAACGTGACCTAGTCTGTGGGCGTGATTGAGTCCGGTTCTGGCGGCAAGGGTGCATCTGCCTCTCCGCAAGATACCCCTTTCACCCCCGCGAGCGCCGGGTCGGCACCCCGATACGGCAGCGAGGGCTTCCGGTGGGGAGCCGGCACGCTGGGCTTGGCCGTGGTGCTGATCTCCATCATGGTGCTTGGTTCCTATCACGGGAACCTGGCTGGCTCAGCCAATGCGACCGGGGTTGACCAGACCGCGCCCGTCGTCCCGGGGCCTCCACCGCCGGATCCGCAGCCGATTGCGTCCGCCTCGCCGGGCGACCCGGTTATCCAGTCGACGTCCCTCCCGGTCCCGGGGGGCAACGTGGCGAGCCCCGGTGCTGCGTCAAGCAGCGCTCCGGCACCCGCCTCCAGCCAGCCAGCCGCGAAACCGACCCCGACTCCGACCCGTCAGGCGACCGGGCCGTCCGCGGTGACGCCTGCTCCCGGTGGGCAGGCCAACGTCCCGGCCCTCGGATCGAATCAGGTCCGCGTGGCCGCATTCACCCGTGCGGCGCCTCGGGAGCAGACCGGACGCACGGTCAGGGTCAGGGTCGAGGTCGAGCAGGAGATGCCGACCGACCCCGACAAGGCGGCTACCCAGATGGCCGCGGTGCTGCAGGATCCGCGGTCCTGGTCGTCGAAACAGCGGGTGCGCTTCGCCTTCGTCGGGGAAGGCGCCCACGACTTGGTGATCCGCGTCCTCACCCCCGGGACCACCGACAAACGGTGCCTGCCGCTGCGGACCTTGGGGGAGGTCAGTTGCTCCACCGGCAACGCGGTCAACCTCAACGGCGTCCGCTGGGAGACCGGTATCGCCGACTATGCCGGTGATCTTGACGGTTATCGCA
>JAUNUL010000125.1 GCA_030538175.1 Propionibacteriaceae bacterium
ATCAGGAAGAACGGTTCGGCGGCCGAGGCCAGTCGTTGTGCCTGTCCGGGATCGATCGTGCCCCCGCCCATCATGCGGCTCGAGCTCTTGCCCACGGCGGCCGCGGGCCAGGCGGTGGGTCGTTGAAGTGTCGACAGCCGGTCATCGGAGCGATCGCTGGGCTGCACGAAGATCGTGTCTTCACCACAACGGAACTCGACGGCGGGCAGCTCGTGGGCGGGCCCGGTGTCGCCGTGGTGTTCCAACATCACGGCCAGCCCCATCACGTTCGGCTCACCTTGGGGGTGGCAGCCGAGCCTGGTGAGTTCGGTATCCACGGCCTGGGCAGTTGTCCGCAGTTCCGGTGCGGTGATGGCGATATTGCGCGTGGCGTAGCAGTTCCATTCATGCGTGGTCAGTGGATCGTCCACGCAATAGTCGGCTTTCCAGTCAGCTTGCACCTGGTGCTGGCGCATCAGGGGTGTGAGGCGGGCGTCCAAGCCGACATCCGCGTGTGCGGCGCGCTCCCGGATGCGCTTGTCGGACGGGTCCCCAGCAGAACCACAGGCGGCAAGCAGTGCCGCAGCGAGAGGGAGGCCGACCATGAGCGCGACCCTGCGTACTCCACGACGATTGTTGCCCACCTGGCTCACAAGCCCACCGACACCTTCCGAGCGGCACGACGGTGCATTACCCACGCTGCGAACACGCCACCGATCGCACCGCCCAGGTGTGCCTGCCAGGAGACACCCACCTGGGTCGGGAGAACGCCCCAGAGGACCGAACCATAGAGGATGAACACGGCGATGGAGACGATGATCGATTTCACGTCCCGGGCGAAGAAGCCACGGGCCATGAGATACGTCAGCCAGCCGAACACCACCCCGGAGGCGCCGACCACGATCGTGTGGGCCGGGGTCAGGATCCAGGCAGCGATGCCGGAGGACACCATCGACACCAGCGTTGACCACACCATCCGCAGCGCGCCGCCGCGTCCCAGGAGAATCAGGAAGCCGAGCACCAGCAACGGGATCGAGTTGGCCATCAGGTGGCCGAACCCGGCGTGCAGGAAGGGCGCGAAGATAATGCCGACCCACCCCATCGGCTCCTGGGCGTGGATGCCGAGCCGGTCCAACCAGCCGCGCAGCACGAAGTCGATGATCTCCAGCACCCACAGCACGACAACGGCGAGCAGCATGAAGATCGCCGCCCCCTTGGGGGTTTCGACTTTGCGCGGGGGGACGGTGGGGTTCGAGTACGCCATGGGTCCATTCTCCGCGGGCGGGGGCCAGGTTCAACCCGTAACGAACCCTGCGCGCAGCGCGGGGTTGCGCAACGGAGGCACTCTCTGCCCGCGCACTCACTTGCGAGCGTCCCATCGGGCCGAGTGGATGAGCCCAAGGAGTCGCAGCGCAGCGGAGACGACGACGCGAAGAACGAGGAGCGAGCGCGGGGGTGCGGGGGTCGTCCCCCGCAAGACATGGCGGCGCCCTTGGGCGCCGCCCACCTATTCTGGACTCATGGCCGAACCTCATCGCTCACTGCGCGACCTCCACGATCCGATCGCCATCCTTGCGTTCAGCGGATGGAATGATGCCGGGTCGGCGGCGACGGACGCGTTGGGGCACCTGCTGGATCTCAGTTCGGCGACGTCGGTGTTCAGCCTTGACTCCGATGATTTCTATGACTTCCAGGTGCATCGACCGACCGTGCGCCGCCCACGCGGCGGGCAGCGGATGATCGAGTGGCCGAGCACGGATGTGTGGATCGGTGAACTCGGCGGGCGGGACTTGGTGCTGATCACCGGCCCGGAACCGAATCTGCGGTGGCGGTCCTATGTGACCTCTTTGCTGTCGGTGCTGCGCTCGGCCCGCCCGTCACTGGTGCTGTGTCTGGGCGCGCTGCTGGCCGACAATGCCCACACAAGGCCGGTCCCGGTGACGCGTACGAGTGCCAACGCCCAGCTCGCCGAACGACTTGGACTGGACGCACCGACCTACGAAGGGCCGACCGGCATGACCGGGATCGTCGCTGATCACTGTCACGACGCGGGGTTCGACACCATCAGCCTTTGGGCCGCCGTCCCCCACTACGTCGCCCAGCCCCCACATCCCCGCGCCACGCAGGCACTGCTGGCCAAGATCGAGGACCTCACCGACCTCACGATCGATCTCGGCGACCTGCCGGAACTCGTTCGGGCCTGGGACCGCGGAGTCGCGGAGCTCATCAACGACGACCCTGAGCTCGCCAGCTATGTCGCCTCGCTGGAGGCGGACCAGGATGAAGCGGATCTGCCCGAGGCCAGCGGGGACGCGATCGCGGCAGAGTTCCAGCGGTACCTGCGCCGCCGCGGCGGGCAGTGAGGCTGCACGCGTGAACACTGGAATGCTTATCGGCTTCGGCATGCTCGTGATCGGCCTGCTGACCGGCTTGGCCGGAATCCTGCTCGTCTCCGGTTCACCGGCCGGCAGTCAGCGCCGTCGCCGTGGATTTATCCTGCTCGGGGTTGGTCTCGGTGGTGTTTGGATCGGCGGTTTCGTGGGGGCGTTCTCGTCCCTCTGACCGTCTCGGCAGGCGGTGCGAGTCTCGTCAAGCGCCGCGAGCGGCTCAGTGGCAGTGACCGCCGAGGGTTTCTGCCCGATCTCGGAGCTGGCGGATCATCGCGTCGGGATCATCGGCCCCGAACACCGCGGACCCGGCAACGAAGACGTCAGCACCGGCCTCGATGCAGCGGTCGATCGTGGACTCCGACACTCCCCCGTCGACCTGGATCCAGATGTCCTGGCCAGTCTTTGCGACGAGTTCGCGAGTGCGCCGGATCTTCGGCAGCATCACGTCAAGGAACTTCTGCCCACCGAAGCCGGGCTCCACGGTCATGATCAGGATCATGTCCAGCTCGGGCAGCAGATCCGCGTACGGCATGATGTCCGTCTGCGGCTTCAACCCCATCGATGCCCGCGCACCCAGCGCACGCAGCTCACGGGCCAGACGTACCGGGGCCTTGCAGGCCTCCACGTGGAAGGTGACGGACTCGCAACCGGCCTCGGCATACGCCGGCGCCCAGCGGTCGGGGTCAGCGATCATGAGATGCATGTCGAGGTGATGGTCGGTGACCTTGCGGATCGCCTCCACCACCGGCAGCCCGAACGTCAGGTTCGGCACGAAGTGATAGTCCATGACGTCGAGGTGCAACCCGTCCGCAGACGGGATCGACTCGATATCGCGCTGGAAGTTCGCGAAGTCGGCGGACAAGAGGCTCGGATGGATGCGCATTCCCACGAGGTGGGAGCCTAGTGCACCGCCCGCGGCTCGCCTAAGTCCTGCGCAGCAGCGCCTGGAACATCGCGTCCGTCCCGTCGCGATGGGGCCACAGTTGCAGATCGGGGCCGATCCGCTCGGCCGGCGCCCCCTCGGCCAGCACCGCGTCCACGATCTCGATCGTCTCGGCGCGATGTGGTGAGCAAGTGACATACGACACCACACCACCCGGCTGCGTGGAAGCGATGGCGGACCGAAGCAGGTCGCGCTGCAGCGGAATCAACGTGTCAAGGTCGGCCGTCGTGCGCCGCCACCGTGCCTCGGGACGACGCCGCAGCGCGCCCAACCCGGTGCAGGGCACGTCGGCCATCACGCGCGCGAACGTGGCGGCCGGCCACGCAGGTCGGGTGCCGTCCGCAGCAATCACGAGCGGCGCGTGCGGGCCGGAGTATGCCCGGAGAGCCTGCTCGACGAGCTCTGCGCGATGCGGGCGCAGTTCGGAGGCAAGGAGCCGCTCGCTCTGCTCGATCGCCAGACCGGCCAACAGTGCGGCCTTTCCGCCCGGGCCCGCGCATAGATCCAGCCACGGACCGGCCGGCGCGTCGGCTTCTGCCAGCCGCAGCGCGACACGTTGGGACCCGGGGTCCTGGACGCCGGCCCGTCCTTCGCGGACGGCGTCGAGCCGCCCGGGTGGTCCAGTCAGGGTTGCCGCGGTCGGCAGTCCTGGCACTGCGGTGGCGCCTGCGGCCTCCAGCTCCTCGACGTCGGCGAGGCCCGGGCGGATCGCGAGGGCGGTGACGGGTGGCTCGTTGTTCGCCAGGAGGGCCGTCTCGACTTCGTCGTCGGGCAGCACGGCCGCGTAGGCCTCGACCATCCACCGTGGGTGGTGAGTACGCAGGGCCAGCGCATCCGTCGCGTCGAGCCCCTCGCTCAGTTCGTCCAGCCAGGCAGCGAGGTCCCGGGCCGCGATCCGTCGACTGATCGCGTTGACGAGACCGGTGGTGTGTTCGCCGACGGCCGTGCCGGCCAGGTCGACCGATGCGGCCACCGCGGCATGGGTGGGCACCCTCATCGCCAGCAGCTGGTGGGCCGCGAGGCGGAGAACGTCGATGATGGCGGCCTGCAGGGTCGACAGTGGGCGGCCCGCGGCGGCCTCGATGATGAGGTCGTACGTTCCTTGTTGCCGGCACGTGCCGTGCAACAACTCGGTGGCGAACGCAGCGTCGCGGTCATCGAGTTTCCGCTCGGTGAACAGGGCGGCGCCGGCTAGGTTGGCGTACGCCCCGTGGGCCGTCACCTGACGCAGTGCGTCGTACGCCGCCCGGCGCGCGGGATCGATCCGCCGCCGCGAGGAACCGCCAGAACGACGACCAGCCGGACGTCGGCCGGGACTCCGTCGGCCAGCGGGTCGCCCGCCGCTCATGCCCCGAGCCGCTCGTTCGGCGTGAGGTCCACCCCGCGGGCCCAGTCGGCCGCCCGCATGGCCTTCTTGCCGAAGGGCTGGACCATCTCCAGCTCAAGCGGTCGCGAACCCGTGCCGACGTGCAGCCACTGCTTCGCCGCGGAGATCACTCCGGGATCCAGCGGCGCACCTCCCGCCGGTCGCGCCCGCAGGATCTTGAAGCGTTCACCGCGGAACGTGGTCCATGCGCCGGGGGCCGGCGTGCACCCACGGATCCCGCGGTCGATCTCCTCGTCGGTGGCCGACCAATCGACCTCGGCCTCCGCGACTGTCAGCTTGGGCGCGACCGTGACACCCTCGGTGGGCTGCGGGGTCGCGACGGCCGTCCCGGCCTCGAGCGCGTCCATCACGCTGGAGAGCAGGGGTGCCCCGTCGATCGCGAGTCTTGACAGCAGATCGCCGGCGGTCTCATTCGCCCCGATCGGCGTACGCAACTCCGCATAGACATCACCCGCATCGAGTTCGGGCACGATGTTGAACACACACGCCCCGGTCTCGGTGTCCCCGGCCATGATGGCCCGCTGGACCGGTGCCGCTCCGCGCCAGCGGGGCAGGAGCGAGAAGTGCAGGTTGACCCAGCCGTGGCGGGGAATGTCGAGGACGGACTGGGGCAGGATCGCGCCATAGGCGACCACCGGGCAACAGTCCACATCCAAGGCGGCCAGCTGCTCCTGGAAGTCCGGATCGCGCGGATGGGCCGGTTTGAGCACCTCGATGCCGAGCTCCTCGGCCCGCTGGGCCACGGGGCTCGCGACCATGCGCTTGCCGCGACCGGCAGGAGCATCGGGCCGGGTCACCACCGCCACGACCTCGTGGCCGGACTCGGCCAGGGCGTTCAGGGAGGGGACAGCGACCTCAGGGGTTCCAGCAAAGACAAGACGCACCCTGCGGAGTCTAACCCCGCCCTCACCTGCCGTTCGCTCAGCCGATCGCCATCGGGTCAACGCGGATCCGCAGGGCGCCCGGCACCTTCTTGGCCGACCGCACTGACGCGATGTCGTGGACCGCGCGGACGAGGGCCGGCCCCTTGGCCAACGTTGTGCGCAGCGTCAACCGCCCGAGCGGATCGTCGGGGTCGGCCGAGCCCGGGAGGTCGGTCTGCCCCAGCACGCTCTCCTCGCCGAGCGTGTCGACCCCAGCGACGGCAGCCCGCACATCAGCCAGTGCGGAGGTCGGCCCGTCAACAGTGACCATCTTGGCGGCGGGGGCGACTGCGGCATCCACCCGATCCGCCAACTCCCGCTCCGCGAAACCTGCCGGGTCGCCCCGCACCAGGGCCTGCAGCGCGGTGGAGGTCACCGGACCGACGGCGATGACCGTGCCGTGTTCCGCACCGGGGCGCACCAAGCCGATGGCGTTCAGCCAGCGTCGATGGGCTTCCTCGTCCGCACGCAGATCGAGCCGGGTCAACAGGAGCTCGGTGTCCAGGAGGACTGCTGCCGCATAGCCGGTCTCGGCGACCGGTTCGCCGCCCGGGGTTGCGATGATCAGGGCCGGTTCCGGCCCGACGGTGTCGACGACCCGGTCGCCGGCGGACTGAACCACCTTGGTGCCTGGGAATGCCTGCCCCAGCTCCTCGGCTGTGCGTTCCGCGCCGACCACGGGCGCACGCCACGTCGTCCCAGCGCATTCGGGGCACCGCCAGCCCGTGATCGGACGAGCGCACCAGTCACAGGCAGCCCGCGCCGACCCTGCACGCACGGGCCCGTGACAGTGCGGGCAGCGCACCGACGTCCGGCAGTTCGCACACACGAGCACAACCAGATAACCCGCCCGCGGCACCTGCACCAACACCGGGCCGGCGGCCAAACCCGCACGGATGGTTTCGAAGACTTTGCGGGGCAGCCGGACCGACCGTGCCAGCGGATCCCGCTCGAGCTCCCAGTCACTGTCGGCGGCCAACCGGACGGCCGCGGTCAGTCGGCGTTGTTCGGCCGGCAGCACATGGAGGGGGCGCAGCCAACCACGCTCGATCAACTGCTCAACCTCGCAGGTCCGATGCCGGGCTGCGAACAACACCGCACACCGCGCGATGCCTGCCCGCAGGGCCAACACCTCACGGACATGCGGATAGGGCGCCCGCGGCTCGCTGTGCAGATCATCACCGTCGTCCCACAACGCGACCAAGCCAAGATCGTGCACCGGCGCATAGGCTGCAGCCCGAGTGCCCAGCACCAGCCTCACCTGCCCGCGCGAGACCGCCAAGAACGCCCGGTAACGCGCGGCCGGACCATCCTCTGCACTCAGGGTGACGAACGACGTTTCCCCGAACTCCGCAGCGCACGCAGTCGTCAACCGTGCCAGCGCCCGGTTGTCGGGGACGATGCACAACGCTCCCCTGCCGGAGGCCAGGGTCGCCCGCGCGGCAGCCACGAAACCCGCGATCCAGTCGCCCACGGGCCCGGCGGTCGGCACCACCTGCCAAGCCGCCCGCGGGGACGCACCGCGGGATAGGGCTGCCAAGAGTTCGGGCCCGGTCGGATAGTGGTCGAACGGCGTCGATCGCCCCGCGGCAACCAGCGGCTCCTGTCGCTCCGGTGGATCCGCCTTCTCCGTGGCGGCATGCCGCGGCGGCACCGCCAGGCGCATCACGTCGGCGAAACTGCCGGCATAGTGATCGGCCACCGCACGGATCACCTGCGCCACCTCGGCCGAGAGCACGGGCTCCGGGGAGACCACACGTTCCAGCGGGGACAGACTCCGCATGGGGTCAGGCTCCTCCCCCACCTCAAGGATGAACCCGTCCCGCAACTGCCCGGCGAACCGCACCCGCACCCGCACCCCGGGTTGGGCCTGTGCCACGAACCGATCGGGCACCACATAGTCGAACAGCCGATCCAGATGCGGCAGTGGCATGTCGACCGCCACCCGGGCGATCGGCCGGTCGCCCGTTGTCCTTCCGGCGCCGGTTCGTTCGACGACAGCACCGGATCCCTTGATGGCACCCGGCAGCACGCCCTGAGGCGGAGCGGAATCGACCCTTCCGGCATCGGGGGGAAGCAGTGCATCGGACATGATTCGATCCTAGAAGCCGCCACTGACACTTTTCGTCAACGGAGAAGTCGGTGCCCCTGTCTCAGGGAGCGAAGTCGGCCAGACCCTTGCGTCCGGGTGTATAAACGGTGGATCAAATGAAGGGGGCACCGTGGCGCGTCTGGATGTCTGGCTGTGGTCGGTGCGCCTGTTCAAGACCCGATCGCTCGCGACCGACGCCTGCAAGGGCGGTCACATCCGCGTCAACGACAAGCCCGTGAAGCCGGCCCAGCAGCTCAAGGTCGGTGATCGTGTGACGTGGCGTCAACCGGGTTGGGTGCGCGAGTTCGAGGTCACCCAGCTGCTCACCAAGCGCGTCGGCGCTCCGGTCGCCGTCACCTGCTATGTCGACCACTCACCCGAGCGACCTGCGCACTTGTCCGCCGCGGTGGCTCGACGGGATCGTGGTGCGGGTCGACCCACCAAGAAGGATCGCCGCGCGTTGGATCGGTTGCGGGGTCGGGACGCGTTCGGCTCGTTCGCCGAGTGAACCGAACAAGGTCGGATCGACCGGTGCGTCGCGCGGTCAGGACCGATGCGTCAACAGCTCACT
>JAUNUL010000126.1 GCA_030538175.1 Propionibacteriaceae bacterium
AACAGCGCCGTGATGCCGATCTCGGACTGGATGCGCTTGATCTCGTCGCGCAGCTGCACGCGCACCTTCGCGTCGAGCGCCGACAGCGGCTCGTCGAGCAAGAGCACCTGAGGGCGGACAGCCAGGGCGCGGGCGAGCGCCACGCGCTGTTGCTGACCACCGGAGAGCTGGTGGGCGTACCGATCATGATGCGAACCCAGACCCACCAACTCGAGCGCCTCATGGACGAGCCGCTTGCGGTCGCCACGTGGCACCTTGCGCAGCTCGAGCGCGAAGGCGATGTTCTCGGCGACGGTCATGTGGGGGAAGAGGGAGTACGCCTGGAAGACCATCGCCATGTCGCGCTTGTTCGCACCGAGCCGGCTGACCTCGACACCGTCGACCTTGATCGAGCCGTCGTCGATGTCCTCCAGCCCGGACAGGGCCCGCAGTGCGGTGGTCTTGCCGCAGCCGGACGGGCCGAGCAGGCAGACGAGCTCGCCGGGGGCGAGGGTGAGCGAGAAGTCGTCCAGCGCGCGCACGGGACCGAAGAACCGACTCAGGTGGGTCATCTCCACTTCGACGGCGGTGCGGGTGAGGGTCGGGGTCGTCATGGGTGCACTCATTTCGCGGGCAGGTCGGTCGGGGCGGGCGTGGCGACCACGGTGGCGGGTGCGGGCCGCTTGCGGCGCGCGGATTCCCGAAGGCTGACGATCAGGTCGAGCACGACGAGCAGCAGAGTCGTGCCACCCAACGCCAACAGCGAGACCGCGGCGGCGATCTGGCCATCGGACAGGTTGATCTGGAACAGCGCGGTCTGCAGGTTCACCCGCGCGAGCATCCGGGCGAACGTGAACTCCCCGAGCACCACGGCGACGGAGATGAAGACCGCGGAGATGATCGCGGTCCGCAGGTTCGGAGCGATGACTCGCATCAGCACGGTCCACCAGGACGCGCCGAACGAGTGGGCGGTCTCGGTGAGCGTCTTGAGGTCGATGGCGCGCAGGCCCGAGTCGAGCGAGCGATAGACGAACGGGAGGACGAGGATGACGTACGCGAACGCCAGCCAAATCGTGTTCGAGTCGAGGATCTTGGTCGCGATGATCAGGTAGATCGGGGCGAGGCCGACGACCAGCACCACGGCCGGGATGGTCAGCGGGAGCAGGCTGATGAACTCGACGACCCGGGTCAGCTTCGGTGACTTGAGCTTGACCAGCACCATCGTCGGCAGCAGCAGCGCCAGCGAGATGACCACGGTCATGGCGGCCATGATCAGCGAGTTGATCAGGCCCTCGGCGAGCAGGTCGAGCCGACCGGATTCGTCGCCGCCGAACAGCACAGCCCAGGAATCGAGGTCGACCTTGCCGGTCAGCGGGAACCGGATCGAGAAGTCGAGCAGGGAGATCATCGGGATCAGGAAGTACAGCAGGGCCAGCCCGAGGATCACCCAGCGGATGATCGATTGGCGGCGGGCGCGGTTGCGTTGGATATGTGTTCCGGTCATGCCGTCCACCTCGCGGCTCGCTTCTGGAGGGCGGCGTACGCCCACATGACCAGGGCGACGACGATGATCATGCCGAGCGCGAGGGCCTGGGCGTACGCATCCATGCCGAGATCGTTCTCATTGCGCAGCGCCGACTCGATCTCCATCGGGACGATCAGGGTCTGCTGGCTGATCAGGGCCGCGGCGGTGGCGAAGGCGCTGAACGAGTTCGCGAACAGCAGCAACAGCGAGCCGAGGAAGCTCGGGAAAAGGATCGGTCCGGCGACGCGGCGCCAGTACGTCCACGTCGAGCCACCGAGGTTCTCGGTCGCCTCGCGCCACTGCACGCGCAGGCCGTCGAGGGCCGGCAGGAAGACGATCACCATCAGCGGAATCTGGAAATACAGATAGACCATCGCCACACCCGGCAGCGTCGACAGGAACGCGCCGTTCACGGTGAAGTCGGCCCATTCCTTCAGCAGCCGGGTCAGCATGCCGTTGATGCCGAAGGTTGCGATGAACGCGAACGCGAGCATGACGCCGCCGAATTGGGCGAGGACCGAGCAGAACGCCGTGACCACGCGCCGGCCGATGGAGTTCGGCGGGGCGGTCGACAGGGCGTACGCCACGAGCGCGCCGAGGATCGCACCGATCAGGGCGGTCGCGACGGACAGCCACAGGGAGTTCACGAAGATCGTGATCGTGCGCGGGGAGACCAGCTGCTCGAGTCCGTTGAGCGTGAACGCCCCTTCGCGGGAGCGGAAGGCGCCCACGACGACGAGCAGGGTCGGCAGGACCAGGAAGATCCCGGTGTACGCGAAGAAGGGCAGGGTGCCGAGCCAGGCACCCCACCGACGGGAGGCAGGACGGGACGCCGGGGCACGTGTGGTGCCGGCGGCGTCCCGCCCCGTGGTGAGGGTCGTCATCAGGCGACCGCGGAGTCCCAGTTCTGCTTGAGGAACGCGTTAGCGGCCTCGACCTGCTCCGTCGACGGGGTCTGCGGGGTGTTCTCGACCTTGGGCAGCGCGTCGGCCGCGGCCTTGTCGAGGGTGCCGGCCTTCTCCATGGACTCGAACAGGATCGGGGTGGCGCCACCCTTCAGCCAGCCGTTCTGGCCCTCGGCGCTGTAGAGGTATTCCTGCCACAGGCGAGCCGCGGCCGGGTTCGGGGCATCCTTGTTGATGGCCTGGTTGTAGTACGAGGCAATCTCACCCTTGGCCGGGACGAAGACCTTCCAGTCCACGCCCTTGCTCTTCAGGCGCTCGGTGGTCGACACCTGGTTGTAGGTCCAGTCGAAGACGACACCGTGGGTGCCGGCGTCGATGGTGGAGGCGGTGACGTCCTGGACGTTGAGGGTGCCGGCGCCCTTGAGCTTCTTGATGTAGTCGATGCCGGGCTGCATGTTGTCGAACGACCCGCCGTTGGCGTTGTTCACCATGAGGTAGCCGTTGAACGCGGCACCGGCCTCGGTGGGCTTGCCGTTGAGGGCAACCTGGCCGGCGAACTTCGAGTCGGTCAGCTCGTCGAGCGACTTGATCTCACCGAACTTGGTGACGTTGTAGCCGACCGACATGATGCCGGTGTAGTCGTTCACCCAGAGGCCGGTGGCCTCCTTGTTGGCGCCGGGGATCTCGTCCCAGGCCTCGACCTTGTAGGGCGCGAACCGGTCGGTCGACGCCAGGGTCACGGCGCTGCCGAGGTCGAACACGTCGGGAGCCTTGTCGGTGCCCTTGTTCTTGTCAGCGGCGTCGATCTCTTCCTTCGACGAGGCGTCGGGGAGGATCGAGTTGACCTTGATGCCGTACTTCTTCTCGAAGTTCTTCTTCAGCTCGCCATAGTTCGCCCAGTCGTCGGGCAGCGCGATGACGTTCAGCTTGCCCTCCTTCTTGGCGGCCTCGACGAGGGCGTCCATGCCGCCCAGGTCGGCGGCGGAGGTCGCCGTGGCAGCCTTGGAGGCGTCGGCCGACGAACCGCCACTCGCGGGGGTGGACGTGGTGCCGCCGCCACCGCAGGCGGCGAGGGTGATGCTGAGCGCCACGGCCGCAACGGCGGCCGGAATCTTGGAAATGCGCACAATGCTCCTAATGAGAAAGCCTTCCGGAACACCCGGAACGGATGGAGCTTCGTGCCAATCGATGACACTCAGGTGAATCGACGGTGACTTTTAGACGATGGCGCATCACGAGTTGATGAAGATTTCCTCGTCTCCGGGAGAAGGACCCCCAATAGCTCTATAGCGCGTGCAGGAAGTCCGCGATTTCCTGGAGATAGTCGGGGGCGTTCTCGAAGAGGATCGAGTTGTGGTTGCCGTGTTCGAAGGTACGCAACCGACTCTGCCCACCGGCCCAGGCGTGGAGGCGTTCGGCATGGCTGTGGTCGACGAGGCCGTCATGGCGGGTGTGCAGCACGAGTGACGGGCCGATATAGCCGCTCATCTTTCCCTCGTGGTTGAGTCGCTGCTCGGCCTGTTCGAAGTCGGCGTCGGTCGCGTCGATCTCCTGGGGGCTGACGCGGAGCAAGATGCGCTCCAGGGGGTCGGCGATGCCGCTTTCGATGATCAGGCCGGCGATGTTCGGGAACCGCTGGACGGCCTCGAGCGCGAAGATCGACCCGACGGAGCGTCCCATGACCACGAGGTTCTCCGGCGGTCCCGCGGCGTCGATGATCGCACCCACGTCATCGAGCATCCGACCCAGATGGGGCTCACCGGTCGAGCCGCCATAGCCCCGATATTCGGCGAGAAACAGACCCCAACCGAGCCGGTTGAAGATCTCGTCCAGGGTGCCCTGCCAGTTGCCGGTGGTCTCGCCGTTGCCGTGGAAGAACACGACCGTGCGCTCCCCCTCCGTCGGGTGGGCGGCACAGGCGAGCGTGGCGCCATCAACCTCCACGTCCACGCGGTTCTTCGGTAGTTGTCCGCTGGGGAAGAAATACCGCTGCGCGAGGAGTGGGTGGTTCAGCACGTCCGCCATAGCAGTGAGTGTAGACAGACGGCTAGCCGGCACCCTCGCCCTTGCGCTGAGCACGCCCCGAACCCGAGTGGGCCCAGAAACCTGACAAATAGGACCCCTCCATCGCATCTATTGCGTTCGACCCCGCAGTTTGTCCGGTTTCGGAGCGAAGTACAAGTGATCTCGGGGTGACGGGTCATCAGAACCATGATGCACTGGCGCCACTTCTGGATGCGATTGGCATGACAACAGGCGAGAGCTCGCTCCCCCTTCGGACTCTGACACCCCTCAGGACTAGTCAATCTTTAACTAGAGTCACATAATAGTGAATTACAGCGGCTCACCTCTCAGCAGCCGCCGGTGACAAGGAGGTCACCATGCCCGAAATCATCCCCCTCCAGTTCCTCGACCGTCTGGTCGACCTGAGGCCGTCTCTCCTGCGCCATCTCGGCCCGTACGTCGACGGGATCGAGGTCACGCAGGCCATCCAGCGCTACAAGACGACCAAGCACCTGACCGATGCCCAAGACCATGGCGCCACGAACAGCGTGACTCTGGCGGCGTACAAGGCGGCGTACGTCCGCGTCTATCTCCGTGCAGGCATCAGCAACTGGCCGACGCCGGTCACCGGAACGCTGACGGTGGAACGCCGGAGTCTCCGCGCGGGTCTGGTGTTCGGCTATTCCACGGTCGCGACCCTCAGCCCGGTGGGGCTGGGTAAGGTGACCGCCCAGCGCGACCCGGCGTACGCCACGGAGCGCGGCGCCCTCGGCAACACGCTCAACTTCATCATTCCCGCCAACGACTGCTGGGGAACGCTGCGGTTGACGGCGAACCTCACGGATTTGCCCGAGGACAGCAAGACCGTCGAGGTCGACGCCCGGCTCGTCCAGACGTTGCGCGTGCGGGGCATCCTGATCCGCTATCGGGGTCCCAGCACGGCCCAACCCCCTGCGCCGGGCACCTCGGTCCCGACGATCGATCTGCCCGCACCGACGCTGGCCGACCTGCAGGAGACGGCCACCGAGTCCTTGGCCTGCATGCCGGTGCAGGCGACGGGGTCATTCGCCAGCATTGGTGTCCTCAACTGGGGTCTGCCTCTGGATGACACCCAGACCGTGGCGGGCATCTGTTCGGACAACTGGCAGGGTCTCCTCAGAATCATGGCGTTGATGCGGACGAACGACGGCAACCGCAACGACGTCGTCTACTACGGGCTGCTGCCCAACGGCATGTCGATGAATGCCCTGGGGTGCGGCGACGAGGGCCTGGGCGTGGCAGCGAACGGGAACCGTTCGACGATGGTCCACGAACTGGGTCATGCCTATGGTTTCCGGCACACCGCCTGCGGCAATGTCGGCAGCGATACGGAGACGGCGTACCCCACTGCGAACCCGTACCCTGCGATCTCCATCGGGGAATACGGTCTCGACATCCGCCGGGGTGACATCCACAGCCCGTGGAGCACGAGCGACTACATGTCCTATTGCCGACCGCGCTGGATGTCGCTGTACCACCACAATCGGCTGCTCCAGCATCCGCGCTTGGCTCCTCGGTGGATCCACGACATGTTCCGGCCGATCGTCCGGTTCGATCCGAAGGATCTGTGGTGGCCGGATCGGCCCTTCGATCCGGAGGATCCGCGGGGGCCACTGCAGCGGGTGATCAGCATTGTCGGCGAGGTATCCGTCGACGGATCGGTATCGATCGGCTCGGTGGCCCGGGTATCGGTCGCTGGCGGGCTCCACGGGCCGTCCACGGGGTGGTCGGCCCAGCTGCTCGACGAGGAGGGTGCGGTTCTTGCGGCAGGTGACGTACGCCGGCTCGGCGCCGCCACCGATTGTGGCTGCGGGGGCGGTGGGTCCCCGGCGCACCCCGACAAGCCGCCCTTCTCCTTCCAGGCCTTCGTTCCCGATGTGGCAGTGGGGGCGGTTCTGCGCCTGCACGATGGTGAGGAGGTACGCTGGACCAAGGAACGGCCCGATGCTGACCTGAGCGTGACCGGTTTCGCTGCCGAGGTCGAGGATGGCCATGAGCCCCAACTGCATCTGCGCTGGGAGGCCGACGCCCGTGAAGCATGGGCCCAGTGGCGGGAGGTCGACCAGGAGATGAGCGAGGCGGAACAACAGCGCCGAGAACTCGATCCCGACCATGAACGACCGTGGCACGGACTTGCCGTGGATCTCGTCGATGGCCAGGGGCAGATCCCGATCACGGGGTTGCCCTCGGGTCTCATTGAACTGCGCCTGCTGGCCCATGATGGATTCGCGACCGCGATCTCCGATCCGCTCACGATCGAACTGCCCGAGCAGCCCGCCGTCGTCGCGATCCTGCACCCCTGGGATGGGGAGGAGTTCTTGGCCGGTGCGCCCATTCAGTTGCACGGGAACGCAACCACCGCCGACGGGCGACCGATCGACGATGAAGCCATCGGCTGGCATGTCGACGGTGAGGAACACGGGCGCGGCCGCGAGGTCTGGCTTGACGCGCTCCAGCCAGGGACGCACGAGGTCACGCTCGTCGTCCGGACCGACAGGGGCGAAGAGCAACGGTCGGTAAGGATCGAGGTCCTCGACTAGCTCTCCGTTGGTGGCCCGGGGTCGCTGCACTGAGGTCAGGGCATGACGAGACCAGCGCGACCCCGGGCCTCCGATCTGGCCACGCACGCCGTGCGGATTAGTCTGAACCGTGGTCTCCTCCCCCAGACGCGACGTGAAACGGTCTCTCGCTGCCGAGCCAGTGCTCACGATCTCTGACGAGCAACGCCGAGCGCGTCTGGCCCGGCGCCAAGCCCTTGCACCGTGGGCGCGACTCAAGGACCCAGTCGAGACCGCCCGGGCCGTCGTGGCCCTGCATGCGACCGAGTCGGCGAGCGTCCACTTGGCCCTGCACGCCCGGATGACCGAGGTCACGGTGGACCAGATCGATGCCGCGCTGTACGCCGAGCGCACTCTCGTCAAGCAGCTCGCCATGCGCCAGACCCTGTTCGCGTTCCCCCGCGACCTGCTGCCGGCGGCGTTGGGCTCGGCCTCGGCGCGGGTGGCGGGACCACTGCGGCGTACCCTCGCCAAAGAAGCCCAAGCCGCCGGACTCGCCGACGACGGGGAAGCCTGGCTGGCGGAGGCCGCGCGCGACATCTGCGACCTGATCGATCGCGAAGGACCCGTGACCGCGGCCCAGGTCCGCACCCAACTCCCCCACCTCGCGGCCCGCACCGCCCGTTCGCCCGGCACCAAATGGGGCGGTGAGTTCCCGATCGCACCGCGCATCCTCGCCCTGCTCAGCGCCGAGGGCCTGTTGGTCCGCGCCGCGAACGCGGGCCCCTGGCGGCTCAACAAACCACCCTGGACGACCATGACCAGTTGGTCGGGTGCGGCGGTGGAGCCACGCGAGGCTGCCGAGGGGTACGCCGAGTTGGTCTGTCGCTGGCTCTGGTCGTTCGGTCCCGGGACCGAGGCCGATCTCGTGTGGTGGCTGGGTGCAACGAAAACGGCGGTCCGCACCGCACTGGCGGAACTCGAAGCGGTCCCGGTCGGACTCGAGGGTGACCGCACCGGGTACCTTCTGCCCGATGACCCAGCCTTCGACCGGTCCGCGACGGACGATGACTCCGAGCCCTGGGCCACGCTGCTGCCTGCGCTGGATCCGACCACGATGGGCTATCGGGAGCGGGAGTTCTATCTGGATCCAGCGCATGTGCCGTATCTGTTCGACACCGTCGGCAACGGCGGCGCTACCGCTTGGTGGAACGGCCGAATCGTCGGCAACTGGGTGCAGGACGACGACGCCCGGGTCCAAGTCATGCCACGCCACGACCTGACCCGCGACGCG
>JAUNUL010000127.1 GCA_030538175.1 Propionibacteriaceae bacterium
CAGATCATGGAGCTGCTCCACCTGCGCACCGCTCAGCGCGTCGAATACCAGCTCGCGGACGTCCTCAACGTGCGCCGGGGCAAGCGACTCCAGCGCCGCGAACCCCTCATCGGTGAGAGTCGCCAGCGTGAAGCGGCCATCGGTGGGATCCGGAAAGCGCCGGACCCAGCCCCGCTTCTCCAGGCGACCGACCATCTGCGACAGCCGGGACAGCGAGGCTTGGGCGAAGTCCGCCAGCGAGCTCATGCGCAGCGTGCGATCCGGGGCATCGGACAGCCCGGCGAGGACGTGATAGTCGACCAGCCCCAGCCCGGCGGCCTTGCGCAGCCGCTGATCCAGTGCGGAAGGCAGCTGGATCGTGACGCCGACGAGCGCGAGCCAGGCGGCTCGCTCATCGTCGCTGAGCCAGCGGGGTGTCGGATCGGTCATGCCGGCCAGCGTACTGCTTCAGGGTTGAAGTCAACAGGAACCCTTGACGACAGACGCGATATGGGATGCACTTGCAATATTCACTGGCAACAGTTCCTAGTGAATTCCCGAGGCAGTTCCACTCGGAACCGGGAACACTTCCGGACCGACCCGACCAGCCTGTTGAGCTGGCCCTTTGCGCTCACCTCGTCAACGGAGAGTCATCATGCGCACTGTCTTCAAGACCCTTGCCTTCGTCATCTGCGGTCTCGTCATGCTCCAGGCGGCTTCCCATGCCTGGGTGTCCGCGGGCATCGCCAAGTACGTCGCCGCGGGCGGTGACATCACCATGGGCACAAGTGACGGCGCACCCCCCTTCCCGGAGGCCGCCGGCTTCATGATCCACGCCATGAACGGCATGTTCGTGATCCCGCTTGCCGCCGCGCTCCTGGTCATCGTGGCGTTCCTTGCCAAGATTCCCGGCGGGGTCGCGTACGCCGGCCTCGTTCTGGCCCTCACCGTGGTGCAGGTGCTGCTCGGCCTCCTCGGGCACGGCATGACCGCGTTGGCCTTCCTGCACGGCCTGGTGGCGATGGCACTCTTCGCAGCTGCACTGCTGGCCGGCCTGAGAGCCAACCGTTCACGCACCACACCAGGCAATCACCCCGCGGCGGCCACAGCGGCAACGCACTGAGACCCTGGAACTCAGCGACCCGAAGTCCGCTCAGCAGGGTGCAGTGAACGTGATCCCGGAGATCTGAATGTACTGGCCACCCGTGCGCCCATAGTTGGTGTAAGTGACCTGGGTCGGGAACGAATCGAAGTTGAAGTCATGTGCCCACCAGCGCACGGTCGTCGCGGTGCCGCTCGAAGGCCGGAACGTGGTGCCGGAGGTCGTATTCAACGGGACGGGGGCGGCGCCGAGATTGACCCCGGTCACCGACGTTGCGCTCTTGTCGAACCTCACTTCATCCCAATATTTCTGGATGTAGTTCGACGGATCGTGGGAACTGATGTCGGTGATCCGCATCGTCCCGCCGGCCGTCTTGACGGCCTGACCGGTGGCATTGTCAGTGAAGGAGAAAGTCACCGTCTGGCTAGGGGTGAAGAGGCCACTTGCACTGCAGCCGTTGTTGCGCTGACCAACCTGCTGCAGGACCAACCCGATGGCACTGAACCCCGTTCCAGTGGCGGTGGGGAATGCCGTGCCTGCGGATGAACAGGTGGCGAACTGGTGAATGGCCGTGCCCACGGTCATGTTGCTTGGGGAGCCCACCATGGTGGTTTGCGTCGACGTCATCGTCACCCGCAGAACTCGACCCGTCGATGGGCTTGTCGCGAGCATGCTCTGCGCTCCCGGCGTGGAGTTCGGCGCCCACTGCACCGTGTAAACACACGCCTGACTTGCAGCCATGGCCGGCGCCGACGAAGCCAGAGCAACCGCTGGAACCGACCATGCTGCGCCTTTGGCCAGGCTCCGTCGAGACACGTTCTGGTCGGCCATCCTCGCTCCTCTTGCTCTTCCGCACGCTTCGCGGCAACTGCGCTGGGTCCTTCACACCGTATTTATCGATTTACCGAGAATTCAAATCGAACTGGCCCAGCACCCGAGCAGCGGCAGTCCGGATAGGTTGACCTTCATGTTGGTGAGGCCGCTGCTCGCGCGCGCATTTTGGGCCCTGTCCGGCTATCGATTGCGCTCGGCAGAGCCCCCTGCGAGTGGCTCGGCAGTACTCATCGGGGCACCACACACGTCCAACTGGGACTTTCTGGTCATGTTGGCGATTTCTTGGAGCCATGGCTTCTCCCCCAAATGGCTCGGGAAGAATTCCCTGTTCCGACCCCCCCTGGGAATTCTCATGCGCGCACTCGACGGGATTCCCGTCGACCGGGATAATCCCGCCGGCCTGGTCGACGAGGTCGTCCGCCGCATCCAGGCCGGTGAGCGCTTCTTCCTGGTCGTCACCCCCGAAGGCACCCGGGGCCGCCGCACCCACTGGAAGTCCGGGTTCTATCGGATCGCCCGCGCCACCAACCTGCCGGTGGTGCTGGGCTATGTCGACGCGGCGACGAAGACCGCAGGGCTGGGCACCACGCTTCAGCTCACCGGTGATGTCTCCGCGGACATGGACCTCGTGCGGGATTTCTATGCCGACAAGCGCGGCATCCGGCCCGAGGATTTCACCCCGCCACGCCTGCGCGAAGAGGACGCACTGCCCCCGCTGTGAGGATGCTTCCCGCCAGCCAGTGGGCTGGGCGCCTCCCGGGGTCAGCCCGAGCGCTGGGTCAGCGTACGCAACTCCCCCAGGATGCGGAACAGCAAACGGAAGCTCGTCACCATCCGCCTGGTGTTACCCAGGTTGATGACAATGTCAGCCCCGGTCGCTGGGTCATGCCAAAGGTGCGCCGCCGTGACGCCGATGTGACCAACCGGGCGCGGGTAGCCGCGGAGCCACGGAACAAAGCGTTCGACGCGGAGGCGCATGGCCCCCGCCCCGTACTCGAGTCCGGGCAGGACCCGATGGCGAGGCGTCGTCATGTACGCCATCGACTCCGCTGAAACGAGGGTGCCATCGTGCAACGCAGCCCCGAGGCGGAGGTGGTCGGCCGCCGTCGCGGCAAACCCGCCGGCGGCCCAATCCAGCGTCATGCTCGGGAACGTGCTCGCATCCACACCCCGCAACACCAGGGGTGCCAGCTCCGTGACACCACTCGCGGGTTGCGAACGATGGGGCCAGAACGCACTCGTCAGGCCGATCGGGTCGAACACCCGCTGGTGCACCAGGTCAACGAAGCTTTCCCCCGTGACTTGTTCCAGGATGCGTCCGAGCAGGACGAATCCGGTGTCGCTGTACGCGAACCGCTGCCCCGGCGCCCCCACCGGTCGCTGGCGTTCGCGGGTGACCGCGATCAGGTCCGCAGGCGTCCACTGCCGCTGGGGATGGGCGAGCGCCTCGCGCACCACGGGGACACCCGTGGTCACCTTGCCATCGAAATAGTCCGCGACCCCCGACGTGTGGGTGAGCAGGTGCTCGACGGTTGCCGGGGGCCCGGGCAGGAAGAGTCCGTCGATCTCGGCTGCGGGCAGGACGTCGCCGACGGGGGTGGCCGTGGTCAACCCGTCCGCCTCGACACACTGCATCACCAGGGCTGCGGTGACGAGCTTGGCGACGCTCGCCGAATGGAACGGTTGCTCGGCGTCCCCGGCTTCGAAGGCGAGCCCCAGGCTGGGCGCGTGGACCGCTATATGCGGCGTACGCCCGAGCGTGCGGGCGAGCTTGTCAACCCGGGGCCGGAGTGCGGTGGCGAAGCGAACGGTGGCGTCCATGTGAGATCATCTTTCACGCGGTGATGACTATTCCATGCCGGGATCTCCGCCGACAGATCCCTGGTTATTGCTTACCAGCCGGACGCCGGCTCGCGTCCACGTCCGCGTCCACGACACGCATACCGCCCACCATGTGAAATAGTCGATAAATGGACATTGGCTGGCGCGTGCCCGATCTCCCAGGATCCACCCACAGCCATCGTCGCAATGTGAACTGACAGCCATCTTCAGATCGAGAGTGAGGTGCCAACGTGCTAGCACCAGGGGCGCGCACCCCCCGCAAACAACCCCAACAGGCCCGCTCGCGCGAGACCGTGGAAAAGATCCTGACCGCTGCCGCCAAGGTCTTCCTGGAGGAGGGCACTCGAGCGACGACGGACCGGATCGCTGCTCGCGCCGGGGTGTCCGTCGGGTCGCTGTATCAGTACTTCCCCAACAAGGACGCCCTGCTGCTCGAGCTCGCCCACCAACACGTGGCCAGTGCAGGCGAGAAACTCGACGGCGTCCTGGGAGCCGACCACCCCATGGCGATCTGGCTGCCTGAAGCCGTTCGCGTCGTGGCCGCCATCCATGCCGACGGCGCCTTGCACCGCTTGCTGTACAGCCACGCTGCAACCAACGATGCATTGGTGGAAGCCTTCGGAAAGCTGGACCTCGTTCTGCGAGAGCGTGTGCAAACCCTGCTCGAGGCCGAGGGCACCTTCGCCGAGGTGGCAACCACCGCCCAAACGCTCGTCGCGCTCGTGGAATCCCTGGCCCACCGACTCACCGGCGCGATGGAACTCGAGACCCTCGTTCGCGAGGTGACCGCCGCGGCCTCGGCGTACATCGAGTCCCGGCGAATCGGTCCCACAGAGCCCGCCCACCCGGACCAGGCAGAGGGAATGACCCAACCCAGCGAGTGATCCGTGCGCTGACTCAGCGCGGCCGAGCCACGAGCACGTAGTCGCCGGCGAGATCGTGCCAGGAGCGGTCCCAGCAGACGAAAACGTCCTGCAGGAAGTGGCCCACCTCGTTGAGCACGCGCCCCACATCCCAGGCCAAGGGGGTGAACCGCGCCCCCGTGTGGATATTGGCGACGTTGACCACGAGGTGTCCCTGCGGGGTCAACAGATCGAGACACTGGGCGAAGATGTCGCGCAATTCGGCGAGGTAGCGCGCATAGGAGGTCTCTCCTGTGTACGCCAACAGTGGGTCCTCCGGACCGTCATCGGCTGCCAGATAGGGCGGTGAGGTCAACACCAGATCAAAGGGACCAGCGACGAGGCGGCCGAGCTCAAGGGAGGACCCCTGGACCACCAGCGACGCCGGCGCCACCGATCGCGCGATCTCGCAGCGCTCCGGGAGCAGCTCCACCCCCACCGCACGCCGACCGAGCGTTTCCGCCACGCTGAGCGTGGTCCCGAGACCAACGAATGGGTCGAGCACCCGATCGCCCGGGCGGGTTAGGTCTTCCAGCACCGCTGCCACCAGGTCCCGCGCGAAATGCACGTCTTCATCGGCCAAGGGGTGTCGCTCAGCGAGGACGCGATCATGTTCGACGTACAGATGGGATCTCAAGCGCACCCCCGCATCGTAGGCAACTCGCCCCGGGACAGATAGTTGACATTTCAACTGTGAAGTGGGATCTTATAGTTGATTCTTCAATGACTTGAAAGGTTCAACTCCATGGATATCGTCGTTCTCATCGCCCGCATCCTCTTCGTGGCCGTCTTCGCGGCATCCGCGATCGGCCACCTGAAGTCCGCTGAGGCCATGGCGGCCTATGCCAAGTTCAAGGGCGTCCCCGCCGCCAAGCTCAGCGTGATCGGCTCCGGCATCCTGATGGCCCTCGGCACCCTCTCGGTCGTGCTGGGCCTCTGGGGCGATCTCGGCGCTCTGCTGCTCCTCGTCGCGATCCTCCCGATCCCGTTCCTGATGCACCGCTTCTGGGCCGAGAAGGACGAGGCCCGCATGAACGAGCAGGTTCAGTTCAACAAGACCCTGTCGCTGGTCGGTGGCGCGCTCGCCCTGTTCGCGCTGTTCGCCATGGTTCCCGACCTCGGCCTGACCATCACCGGCCCGCTGTTCAGCCTCTGAGCTGTAGCACCGCCTGACAGGCGCAGCCTGCACCGCTGACAACAAACGCCCGGGCCTCCTGATGGAGGACCCGGGCCTTGTTGATTGTCCGAGGGATGATTCCTGGGCTCTGGCCCCCGTGATCGAGGCGCGATCAGGCGAGGTGCTTCTCGACCAGCTCGATCGCTTCGGGCCGCACAGGATCGGTGATGTCCTCATAGCCGGAGTTCTTCTGCAGATAGCCCTTCACATAGGGGCAGACCGGCACGATCCGCTTCCCATCCGCACGGGTCTGCTCAAGGGCCTGCTTCACCAGCTTTCCGGCCAGGCCCTGACCGCCGAACTCCTCGCCGATCTCGGTATGGAAGAAGATCCGCTGGGACTCCACCTCCAGGAACTGGGTGAACCCAGCCACGGCTCCGTCCACCCGGATCTCGAAACGGTCGGGGGCCTCTTCGCGGGTCACGGTCACGGCGCTCTCACTCATGCGTTTCTCCTGTGCTGTTGACTGGTGCAAGCTCTCCTCGATCGTAGTCACCGCGCGGAATCCCTTTGACACTCGGCAGCCACCGGTCACCCGCGTTCGCGAGATCACCAAGGAACTGGCGCGCGCCGACGCGGCGGCGGACACCAAGGAACTCTTTCGGGAACTGCGCACCCTCACCAACGACTACGCCATCCCCGACGACGTCTGCGTCACCGTCGAGGCCACCTATCAGGCCCTCGAGCGCGCCGATCGTGCGGCGCACGCGGTCAAGGCCTGATCACCACGGCAGGCCCACCCGCGCGGCGAAGATGGCAACAGAGACCAGAGCAAAGGCCAAGAGGGTCACGCCCATGACAGGGCCGACCAAACGGCTTGTCGGGAAGTCCCCCGACTTCAGTCGCGGCACGAGCAGGACCAGCAGAACGGTCTGAAGCAGACCCAGGACGATCAGCGACCAGTCGTTGAGCAGGAAGGCCAACGGCACGAAGTGCAGGGCCACGACCAGCGCGACCCACCAGGCCATCCAGCGCGTTTGCTTCCTGCGCCACAGCACCAGACACCCGATCGCGGCGGCCAGCAACTCCAGGCCGACGAGGACGCCGAACCATGGGTACCGGCCCTCCAGGGAGGTCCCATCACCCCAGCGGGTGACCACCCCATAGCCGAACAGACCGAAGAGAATCACACCGAGCACCGAACCGACACCGAGGCGCCACCGCCATTGCTGGGGTGGCGCTTCATGTCCCCACCCGAACCAAACCATGGCCATCAGGCCGAACCAGGCAATGGTGAACGCGTGGTCGCGAACTCGGTCAGCATGCGGCGACCCCTCTCGTCGATTGTGATTCGGAAGCCGATGCCCCGACTGTGCCACTATGAGCGCATTAGGGGTCGCTGGGTGGATCAGACACTCACTTTCCCGCGACGTCGTCGCCGTAGAGGTGTTGGCCCAACAGCCGATGTTCGGCATCGAGGCGAGTACGCAACTCCGCAGCCATCGTGTCGAAGTGGTGATTGCAACTGGCGATCTCGCTGCGGAGTTCCGCCAACGATGCCTCGGTCCCCTCGTGTTCAACGGCGACCGCGGCGTCGCGTACTTCATCGAGCCGCAGGGCAATCCCGGCCGCATGATTGAGGATCGTCTCGTTGTCACCCGATGAAGTGAGGAACTCCGCCCACATGCTGAGGGCGGCGGCCAGCTGTCGCCGCTCACTCACCACCTGCTCGCGCAATGCGTGCAGCTCGTCATGCAGCCCGGCGCTGTCCAGCGCGCTCTCCACCTCGGGCAGCGACCGGATGACGATGTGCCCGCGGGAGATCTCACTGGCCTCCTCATCCGCCATCGCATGCATGAATTCGGACAAGGCGAGCCGGTTCAGCGGCGCCCAGCGACGCGCCTGATGTTTGGCCAACATCCGATCCAGCACCAGGGTGGTCAACAGGAATGACACGAGGCCCGCCGCGAGACCCGCAAGGATCACGACGTTCTGCCACAACCCCGTGGCGATGTCGATCCACAGGATGACGACGATGACCACCACGGAGCCGACGATCGTGGCCGTCTTGCTGGCCCTGTCTGACCGCCTGGCCATCAGTCGGGGATGCCGGCGATGGCCGTGAGCCGCTGGCTAGTCATGCTTTCGCGGTCGATGATCGGCAGGATGGCGGCCAATTCCTCGCCATGCCCCGGAATCGTTCGGATACGTCCGTGCAACATGTAGCTCACGGACACCATGATTCCACGCTGGGCCCGGCGTACTCCTTCGGCCAACCCGACCTTCGCGGCGACCCGGATTCGGCGACTGACCTGCAGACTGCGCACCCGGGCGTACACCGGACTGGCATGCTGGCCAACCAGAGCGGGCGACAGGTGAGTTTGGAGGCGAGACATGGGCCAGTCCACGACAGATAAGCGGCATCGATACCGGTCCGCTCCGTCAGTGCTGAC
>JAUNUL010000128.1 GCA_030538175.1 Propionibacteriaceae bacterium
TGCCGAGAAGACCTATTCGACGGCCCAGCAGATCACTGCGAATCTCGGTCCGGTCGTGGGTGCCGTCCTGTGCGTGGTGCTGCTGGGGGAGGCCCTGAGCCGAAGGGCTCGGCCCCACGGGGCCCGGCGAGCAGTGACGGGTGAGGGTTGACCGCTCGGCTAGTGTCGGTGCGAGCCACTTTCGATCCGGGCGGCGTGCAGCACGTCACCCCAGCCATGCGAAGGATCCTTCATGCCCGAGCTTCGTTCCCGCACCAGCACCCACGGCCGCAACATGGCGGGCGCCCGCGCGCTCTGGCGTGCGACCGGCATGGGCGATGATGACTTCGGCAAGCCGATCGTGGCGATCGCCAACTCCTTCACCCAGTTCGTCCCCGGCCATGTCCACCTCAAGGACATGGGCCAGTTGGTCGCGGGAGCTATCGAGGAAGCCGGCGCCGTCGCCAAGGAATTCAACACGATCGCCGTCGACGACGGCATCGCGATGGGCCATGGGGGCATGCTCTATTCGCTGCCCAGCCGGGACCTGATCGCCGACTCGGTGGAATACATGGTGAACGCGCACTGCGCCGACGCCCTGGTCTGCATCTCCAACTGCGACAAGATCACCCCCGGCATGTTGATGGCCGCCATGCGCCTGAACATCCCGGTCGTCTTCGTCTCCGGTGGCCCGATGGAAGCCGGCAAGGCGATGGTCATCGACGGGGTGGCGTACGCGAAGACCGACCTGATCCAGGCGATGTCGTATACGGCTGACGACGCCGTCAGCGACGCCGAAATCCTGGACATCGAGCGCTCGGCCTGTCCGACGTGTGGCTCGTGCTCCGGCATGTTCACCGCCAACTCGATGAACTGCCTCACCGAGGCCCTCGGTCTGTCGCTGCCGGGCAATGGCACCACGCTGGCCACCCATGCCGATCGCCGCGAGTTGTTCCTCGAGGCGGGGCGCACGGTGGTCGAACTGGCGCGCCGCTACTACGAAGCCGACGACGAGTCGGTCCTGCCCCGCAACATCGCCAACAAGGCCGCCTTCCGCAATGCCATGGCCCTCGACATCGCGATGGGCGGTTCGACCAACACGATCCTGCACACGCTGGCAGCAGCCATCGAGGGCGAGGTCGACTTCACCCTCACCGACATCGAGGAACTGTCGAAAAAGGTGCCCTGCCTATCCAAGGTCGCGCCGAACCACAACGACTATCACGTCGAAGACGTCCACCGCGCCGGCGGCATTCCCGCGATCCTCGGTGAGCTGAACCGTGCCGGCCTGCTCGATCAGGCCGTGCACACCGTGCACTCCGATGATCTGCAGAGCTGGCTGGACGCCTGGGACATCCGCGGCGGCAAGGCAACCGAGCGCGCGGTGGAGCTCTTCCACGCGGCCCCCGGCGGGGTGCGCACCACCGAGGCTTTCTCCACCACCAACAAGTGGGACTCCCTCGACACCGACGCCGAGGGTGGCTGCATCCGGGACTATGCCAACGCCTATACCGCTGACGGCGGCCTGGCGATCCTCTATGGCAACCTCGCCACCGACGGCGCGGTGATCAAGTCGGCCGGCATCGACGAGGACCTGTTCCACTTCGTCGGCAAGGCCATTGTGGTGGACTCCCAGGAGGACGCCATCACCAAGATCCTCGACAAGTCCGTCGAGGCGGGTCATGTCGTCGTCATCCGCTATGAAGGTCCCCAGGGCGGCCCGGGCATGCAGGAAATGCTCTATCCGACGTCCTTCCTCAAGGGCCGTGGCCTGGGCAAGGTGTGCGCACTGATCACCGATGGCCGCTTCTCCGGCGGCACTTCCGGCCTCTCGATCGGCCACATCTCACCCGAGGCCTCTGGTGGCGGCACGATCGGGCTGGTTGAGGACGGCGACGAGATCGAGATCAACGTCCACGAGCGCCTGCTGCGGCTCAACGTCGATGACGCCGAGCTGGAGCGTCGCCGCGCCGCGAAGGGCCCCCTCCCGTGGACGCCCGCCAACAGGGATCGGGTTGTCTCGAAGGCCCTGCAGGCGTACGCCAAGATGGTCCGCCCGGCCTCCTTCGGTGCCGTCCGGGAAATCTGAGTCGGTCTGGCGACGGAGTCCATCTGGGGGATCCGAGCTGTTTCGGTGGTGCCGCTTCGGGAAATCTGAAACGGCACCAACGGCAGCCCTCGGTGCCGGCGCAAGGGCCGGCTGCGATAAAGATCACAGCGCAGCCATGCCTGCGTGGCGCAAACTCTTGCACCTAACGGCTCCGTAACGTTCTGGGGGTGACCTTGTGTCGAACCCGGGGAGATCGCACAAACCAGCGGTCCGGCTGGTTAGTCTGCGTTTGCCCACAGAACCTACGGGGGAAGAATGAAGAGAACTCTCCGCGCGCGTGTCCTGAGCCTGGTGGCGATGCTCGCCCTGGCGCTGCCGCTCGCGATCGCCGGCCCGACGGGAACTGCGCATGCTGCGCTGCCCTCGGGCTTCCAGCTTGTCAACTATCCGACTGGTCACGCACCCGGCATGGGAACCGCGCTGACCGACTTCGCCTTCACGCCGGACAACAAGGGCTATTTCAGCCTCGGCAAGGGTGGCTCGGTGCGCTGGTCCTCCATGGACGGTCGGATCAATCGGGAGATCGCCCGCCTCGATGTGACCACCCAGCAGGACCTCGGTGCGGTGTCGATCGACCTGGGTCACAACTACGGCCTGCCCGGCGGCTCCAACAGCCTCTGGATCGTGCGGATCCGCCCCGATGGTCGTCCGGGTCGCTGCCCTCAGGACAACGCTTGCGGTGAGAACGTGCTCGCCGAGTTCGGCGTGAACTTCGATGGCGCCGGCAACCCGATCGGACTGGGCCCGGAGCGCCGCGTGCTCGCGTTCCCGAACCGCGACATCACCCACGGCATGGACAGCATCATCGTCGACAAGGACGGCTCGCTGTGGCTGAGCATCGGCGACGGCGCCAGCTTCCGTGAGATGGATCCGAAGGCGTTCGACTCGCAGCGTCTCGAGGCGCCGTATGGCCGGGTCGTGCACATCACCCGCGAGGGTGCGGGTGTGCCGTCCAACCCGCACTACCAGCCGGGCAGCCCCAACTCCTGGACCTCGCGCACCTATGCCCGTGGCTTCCGCAACCCGTTCCGCATGCGGCTGCACCCGACCCTGGGTCTGCCGATGGTCGGTGACGTGGGTTGGAACACCACCGAGGAGCACAACATCGTGCGCGCCGGTGGCAACTATGGCTGGCCCTGCTATGAGGGCACCGCGCGCACGCCGGAGTACTCCACACGCCTCGCCGAGTGCGCGGGCGTGACCACCATGCCGCCGATCTTCCAGTATTCGCGTGACGCCGGCATGGGCAGCAGCGCCATGGGCGGCATCATCTATACCGGTACGCCGGATGGCAGCCCGGGTTATCCGTCGTCGTATGTCGGCTCGTATTTCTTCGCCGACTACACCGCCGGCCGGATCTACAACATGCGCTTCAACGACGCGGCCACGGCCGTGGTTACCCCGCCGGCCCGTGCGGGCTGGGCCACCAACGTTGCCCCGAACCCTGTCGGTGTGCCGGTGTCCCTGAAGTACGCCGCGAACGGTGATGTGGCGTACTCGGACTTCGCCTCGGGCAATATCCGCCGGATCAGCTATTCCAGCTCCAACCAGGCCCCGGTCGCGTCGGTGACGCACCGGACCACCGGTGCGGCGAATGAGGTGGCGTTCACCCTGACCGCCAGCGACCCGGACAACGATCCGCTGACCTATCGCTGGGAGTTCGGTGACGGTTCGACCTCCGCCGACCCGAACCCGGTCAAGCGTTATGGCTCGGCGGGGACCTATGCGGTCAAGGTTGTGGTGAGCGACCCGCGCGGCGGAGCGACCACGGTCAACCTGCGGGTCAACACCGCCGACCGGACCCCGGCGCTGACCCTGACCGCACCGCCGGCCACGCGTACCTTCGCAGTGGGGGAGGCCATCAACCTGACGGCCACCGCCACCGACCCGGAGGACGGTGTCCTGACCAGCAAGATCCAGTGGTCGACGCGTCTGGAGTCCTGCAAGGGCGACGTTTGTGACTCGACCGCCGGCCCCTCGGCCACGGGCGGCACCTTCAACGCCACCTATTCGGTCGGTTCCGCGGACTATGCCAACTGGCACATCACGGCCAAGGTCACCGACAGCTCCGGGGCAACCCAGACCGCGACCTACATCGCCCGTCCGACCCTGCGTGGCCTGACCGTCACCAACAACGCCGGTGCGCCGATCACCATCAACGGTGCGCTGGGTGGCACCCGCCAGATCGCCGTGGGTTCCTCGATCGGTCTGGTCGCCCCGCGCAGCGCCGACGGCACGACCTTCATGCGGTGGAGCGATGGTGTCGACCTGAGCTCCCGGACGATCACGATGCCGAACAGTGCCCTGGCGCTGCAGGCGGTCTACAACACCCGCATCTCCCAGCGGTACACCGCGGACGCCGCGGCCCGAGCCCAGCTCGGCGCCCCGGTCGGACCCGAGGTCGCGATCCCCGGGATCGGTCGTCAGCAGGTCTATGAGCGTGGCCACATGTACTACTCGGAGAGCGCCGGCGTGCACATGGTGTACGGCGGGATCCTCGGGACGTATCTGAGCCAGGGCGGGGCCACCCGTCTCGGTGTCCCGACGACCGATGAGGTTGCCGCCCCCGGCGGTGGCCGCATGAACAGCTTCGCGGGGACGCCGATCAACCCGACGCCGGCCATCTTCTGGAAGCCGGCCACTGGGGCACATCTGGTGATGGGCTCCATCGCGACGCAGTACGCCGCGATGGGCGGCACCACGGGCGTCCACGGATATCCGCGGAACTCGGAGGCGACCACCCCGAACGGGCGGGCGCAGTACAACAACTTCGAGAACGGCGGTATCTATTGGAGCGGCGTGACCGGGGCGCAGAGCGTCTATGGCGCCATCTATGGCACCTGGGCACGCTTCGGCTGGGAAGCCGGCCACCTCGGTCTGCCGACCACGTCGGAGATCGGCACCCCGAACGGGCGTGGGCGCTACAACCACTTCCAGGGTGGCTCGATCTATTGGTCGCCGGGCACCGGAGCCAATGAGGTGCGGGGCTCGATCCGCGCCAAGTGGGCAGCCCTGGGCTGGGAGACCTCGGTGTTGCGCTTCCCGACCACCAACGAAACGGCCACGGCCGATCGGGTCGGCCGGTTCAACAACTTCGAGGGTGGCTCGATCTATTGGTCGCCGGGCACCGGAGCGTGGGAAGTCCACGGTCTGATCCGTGACGAGTGGATGCGTCGGGGCGCGGAGCGGTCCTCGCTCGGCTACCCGACCAGCGATGAGATCGCTGTCCCAGGTGGGCGTCGCTCGAACTTCCAGCGCGGGTATATCGAGTGGGTCAACGGGCGCATCAACGTCGTCACCCGATGACGATGTGACGTTCCCGCCGACCAGGCGTGACCAGCGGCCACGGGGCTATCCCGTGGCCGCTGGTGCGTTCTGGGGTGGGGAGGGCAGCCCTTCTGTGCTGGTTAGGAGTGGCCTCGGTCCGTGATGTGGGCGGGGTTTGCACAAGTTGCTTTGGCTGGAAGCATGAGGCATTGTGTGCATGTGCAGCAGTACCAGATTCTCGTAGTGAACTAGCGTGTCGGCCGGGGTGACCCCCCACCACCGATGCGCTCCCTCGTTTGCCAAGCGGCGGCGGGGGTTTTTTGTTGCAGGCGATCCCTGCACAAAAGGAACTCCGGGAGGAACGGACTGATGACGTGGGAACGCAGAGTGCGGCCCACGCTCACAGAACGTGGAGGACACCAATGAAAGTCTCAGACAATCAGGCGGCACCGCCGCCAGGCACCGATGCCGACGAGCAGGGCAATGCCGCTGCCGGGCCCGAGACGATGACGGGGTCCCAGGCCCTGGTCAAGTCGCTGGAAATGGCCGGCGTCGAGGTGGTTTTCGGCATTCCGGGTGGAGCGATTCTCCCCGCCTACGACCCCCTCTTCGATTCGAAGATCGTTCGGCACATCCTCGTGCGCCACGAGCAGGGCGCGGGACATGCTGCGCAGGGCTATGCGGTTGCCACTGGTCGGGTCGGGGTGTGCATGGCCACGTCGGGCCCAGGGGCAACGAACCTGGTTACCCCGTTGGCCGATGCCTACATGGACTCGGTGCCGATCGTTGCGATCACGGGCCAGGTCAGCAGCAAGGCCATCGGCACCGACGCCTTCCAGGAAGCCGATATCCGGGGCATCACGATGCCCATCACCAAGCACAACTTCCTGGTCACGCGGGCCGAGGACATCGCCACGGCGATCGCCGAAGCGTTCCACATCGCGCTCAGCGGGCGCCCGGGTCCGGTGCTGGTCGATATCAGCAAGGACGCACTGCAGAGCATGTGCGACTTCGAATGGCCCAAGGGGCTCGATCTGCCCGGCTATCGGCCCAACACCAAGCCCCACGGCAAGCAGATCCGTGAGGCTGCCCGCCTCATTGCCGAGGCCCAGCGACCCACGCTCTATGTCGGTGGTGGCGTCGTCAAGGCTCAGGCGTTCGAGGAACTGCGTGAGCTGGTCGAGCTGACCGGCATTCCGCTGGTGACCACGTTGATGGCCCGCGGTGCTGTCCCCGACAGCCATCCGCTGCACATGGGCATGCCCGGCATGCACGGCTCGGTCGCGGCGGTCGGCGCGCTGCAGCGCAGCGACCTGCTGATCGCTCTGGGCACCCGCTTCGACGACCGGGTCACCGGTGAGCTGAGTTCCTTCGCCCCGGACGCCAAGATCATTCATGCCGACATCGACCCGGCGGAGATTTCGAAGAACCGGCATGCTGATGTGCCGATCGTCGGGGACGTCAAGGAGGTCATCTCCCAGCTGGTTACCCGGCTCAAGGAGGCCGAGCAGTCGGACTACACCGCGTGGGTTGCCTATCTGGATGAGATGAAGAAGCGCTACCCAACCGGCTACGACGAGCCGGAGGACGGCAGTCTGTCCCCGCAGTACGTCATTCAGCGCATCGGTGAGATCACCGGTCCGGATGCGTATTACGCGGCTGGTGTCGGCCAGCACCAGATGTGGGCCGCGCACTTCCTGCCGTTCGAGACCCCCGGTCGCTGGCTGAACTCCGGTGGCCTCGGCACGATGGGTTATTGCGTGCCTGCCGCCATGGGCGCGCAGGTCGCCCACCCCGGTGAGGTGGTCTGGGGCATTGACGGCGACGGCTGTTTCCAGATGACCAACCAAGAGCTCGTCACGTGCGCGCTCGAGGGCATTCCCGTGAAGATCGCGGTCATCAATAACGAGTCCCTCGGCATGGTGCGGCAGTGGCAGACGCTGTTCTATGGCGGCCGCTATTCCAACACCGACCTCAACTCGTGGCGGATCCCGGACTTCCCGAAGCTCGCCGAAGCCATGGGCTGCGTCGGGCTGCGGGCGGAGTCCCGTGACCAGGTCGACGACGTCATCAAGCAGGCGCTGGCGATCAACGACCGTCCGGTCGTGGTCGAGTTCGTCGTGCACAAGGACGCCATGGTGTGGCCCATGGTCCCCGCCGGCACCAGCAACAACGACATTCAGATCGCCCGCGACATGGCGCCGGATTGGGAAGGAGAGGTCCTGTGAGCGAGTTCAAGAACCACACCCTCTCGGTCGTCGTCCTCAACAAGCCCGGTGTGCTGACCCGCATCGCGGCACTGTTCTCCCGTCGTGGATTCAACATCGAATCCCTCGCGGTGGGGCCGACGGAGGATCCGGCGCTGTCGCGGATCACCCTGGTCGCCTATGTCGATGAGATCTCACTCGAGCAGCTCACCAAGCAGCTGAACAAGCTCGTCGAGGTCCTCAAGATCGTCGAGCTGGACGACAGCGCCGTCCGGCGCGAGCTGTTGATGATCAAGGTCCGGGCGACCCCCGAGACCCGCAGCCAGGTGCTGGAGATCGTCAACCTGTTCCGCTCGAAGACGGTCGACATCGCTGCGGATTCCATGACGATCGAGGCCACCGGGCGCACCGAGAAGATCGAGGCGCTCGTGCGGATGCTCGAGCCATTCGGCATCAAGGAATACGTCCAGTCCGGCGTCGTCGCGCTCAGCCGCGGCAGCCGGTCCCTGACCGACCGCACGGGCCGGGGCGAGCGCGCGCGCCCGATCCGGATCGTTTGATGTGCGTGAGTACGCCCGGGCAACCCCCGGGCGTACTCACCTCACCGGCCGGTCGGCGGGGCTCGCGTCAACCCCGACGCAGCCACTAACCTCAACCCGACGTCTT
>JAUNUL010000129.1:0-7146 GCA_030538175.1 Propionibacteriaceae bacterium
AGTCCGATCTGACTGAGGCCGATCAGACCGGGTCCGATGAGGCCGAGGACCGCGGCGATGACGACCGTGGCACTGAAGGGCGGAAAGGCTGAGCATGCCGACTCAGTATGGTAAGCCGCTGCGCACCATCATCATTCTCTTCGCGGTGCTGGCCGCAATGTTCGTCGTCATGGCGGCAACCAAGACTTGGACTCCCAAGCTGGGTCTGGACCTGCGCGGTGGCACGACCATCACGCTGACGGCCAGCAACACCGTGGGCGGCGGTGCCCCCTCGGCCGAAAGCCTCGAGCAGGCCCGCACGATCATTCAGCAGCGTGTCGACTCCCTCGGTGTCGGTGAGACCGAGGTCACCACGTCCGGTGACCGCGAGGTTGTGGTCACCGTGCCGAACGTCCAGCAGGACGAGCTGGTGAACATGGTGGGACAGACCGCTGTGTTGACGTTCCGTGCCGTGCACTATGTCGAAGCCGTGCAGCCGCCGGCCCAGCCCGATCCCGGGACAACGCCGGATCCGAATGCGACCCCGGGTGCCGGGGCGACGCCTGCAGCGGGTGGGGACGCTACGCCCGCGGTGGGCGCGGGTGCGTCGGCCGAGCCGAGCGCTCAGCCCACGGCTGGTGCGAACCGGCCGGCTCCGATGTTGCCGACCGCACCACCGCCGCCGCGGACACCCAGGCCGACCGCGCCGGGCCAGGGCGTGCCGCCGGACAAGGCGATGGAGTGGCAGCCCAACGACAACGACTTCGCGGACTTCGCGGAATACGTCTGCGGGGAGGATGTCGCGGAGGTCTCGGATCAGCCGTTGGTGGCGTGCGACCGCAGCGGGACGGAGAAATACCTGCTCGGCCCGGCGATGATCACTGGTGACCGGCTGACCACTGCGTCGGCGGGCGTCCCGCAGAACCAGCTCAACTGGGTCGTCAACCTTGAATTCGACGGCCAGGGTGCCACGATGTTCGAGAATGCGACCGGCGCGTTGGCAGCCAACGCCGACCCGCAGAACCGGTTCGCGATCGTGCTGGACGGCCGCGTTATCTCTGCGCCCAGCGTCAGCCAGGCCATCCCCGGTGGGCGGGCCGAGATCTCGGGTTCCTTCAACGAGAAGTCGGCGACCGATCTGGCCAACGTCCTGAAATATGGCGCGCTGCCGCTGGCCTTCGAGGTGTCTGAGGTGTCCAACGTCTCGGCGACCCTCGGCGGTGAGCAGCTGCGGGCCGGCATGATCGCCGGCCTCGTCGGTCTGGTCCTCGTGGTGGGGTACGCCATGCTCTACTACCGCGGCCTGTTCCTGGTCGTTGTGCTTTCGCTGGCGGTGGCCGCGGCGTTCACCTACGCGATGACGGTCCTGCTCGGCCAGTCCGTCGGGTTCGCCCTCAACCTGCCAGGTATCGCTGGCGCGATCGTGGCGATCGGCCTGACTGCCGACTCGTTCGTCATCTTCTTCGAGCGGATACGTGACGAGGTGCGTGAGGGCAGATCCCTGCGTTCGGCGGTTGAGGCGGGCTGGAACCGTTCGAAGAACACGATTCTGATCTCCGATGCCGTCACGCTGCTGTCCGCGATCGTGCTGTTCATCGTTGCGATGGGCGGGGTGAAGGGCTTCGCGTTCATTCTGGGTCTGACCACATTGCTCGACTTGGCGGTCGTCTTCTTCTTCACCAAGCCGCTGATGTCACTGCTGGTGCGGACGAAGTTCTTCGGCGACGGACACAAACTCTCGGGTCTCGACAAGGAGCACCTCGGCGTGCGGACCCTGTCGGGACGGACCAGCCGACGCACACAGCCGGTGCCGGCTACGGCAGGGAAGGACGCGTGATGTCCGAGTCACAACTCACCGACACCGATCGCCAGGACAACCAGGCGCCGGTCAAGAAGGGCATCGCCAACCGGCTCTACACCGGTGACATCTCTCTGGACATCATTGGCCGCCGCAAGCGGTGGTATGTGATGTCCGGCGTCATCCTCGTCATCGTGCTGGCCGCCCTGATCTTCCGCGGGCTCTCCTTGGGGATCGAATTCTCTGGTGGTGCGGATTTCCAAGCTCCCACCCAGGTCACTGCCCGGACCGTCGACGACATGCGCGCGGCCATTCAGCAGACGGGACTGCCGGATCTTGGCGACACCACCGTCACCACCATGGGGGAGAACACCGTGCGGGTGCAGACCCGAACGTTGGATCCCGAAACCGAGGTGCCGGTGATGCGTGACGCCATCGCCGAGCAGGTCGGCGCGCAACCGGACCAGGTGGCGTACAGCCTGATCGGCGCCTCCTGGGGCAAACAGATCACCCAGAAGGGCCTGATCGCCCTCGGGGTCTTCCTCGTCCTCGTCACGCTGATGATCTGGGTCTATTTCCGGGACCTGAAGATGTCGATCGCGGCGATGGTGGCGCTCCTGCACGACCTCGTGCTCACCATCGGCGCCTATGCGCTCATCGGGTTCACGTTCACCCCGGCGACCCTGATCGGCATGCTGACCATTCTCGGTTATTCGCTCTATGACACGGTCGTGGTGTTCGACAAGGTCCGGGAAAACGTGCGGGATCTCTATGGTCAGCGCCGCTTCACCTATGCTGCCGCGGCCAACAAGGCCGTCAACCAGGTCCTGATCCGATCCATCAACACCACCATCATCGGGGTGCTGCCGGTTGCGGCGCTGTTGATCGCCGGATGGTTCTATTTGGGCACCGGTCCTCTGAAGGACCTGGGGCTGGTCCTGTTCGTCGGCATGGTTGCGGGTGCCTATTCATCGGTGCTGATTGCGACTCCGTTGTTGGTGGACATGAAGATGCGCGAGCCCGAGGTCCGTGAGCACACCGAGCTCGTCGAGTCCGGCGTGGGCATGAAGACCAGGTCGCGTCGAGTGCCGCTCGATGCGGGGTCCGAGCCCACCAACGAGGACCTCGCCGAGGAGTCCGTGACCGAGCCGGGCAGTGCGGAGTTGGCTGCTCCCAGGATCACCACGGATACTGCGGTGCAATGGCCGACGATGCCGACGGATCGCCAGCAGCCCCGTCGACAGACCCGAAGCGACCGAAAGAAGTAAGCCATGTCCGTGGCCCGTCCCGCTCTGGCGGACACGCTGTCAGCGCTCATCGCTGATGTCCCCGACTTTCCGAAACCGGGGGTCGTGTTCAAGGACATCACGCCGTTGCTGGCCGATGCCGACGGGCTGCGGCGTGCGGTCGAGGGGCTGGCCGCGCTTGCCCCTGCGGGCGGTGTCGACATGGTGGTGGGCATGGAAGCGCGCGGGTTCATTCTCGGCGCGCCCGTCGCCTTGGCTCTGGGGGCTGGCTTCGTGCCGGTACGCAAGCCCGGCAAGCTGCCGCGGCCGTCGCTGTCGGCGACGTTCGCCCTCGAGTACGGCACTGACGAACTCGTGATGCACCGGGATGCTCTCGCCCCGGGCATGCGCGTCCTCGTCGTGGACGACGTCCTTGCCACAGGGGGCACGGTCTCGGCGACCGCGGAACTCGTCCGCTCCCTCGGCGCCGATCTGGTCGGGGTAGCCGTACTCCTCGAACTCGCCTTCCTCGGTGCCCGGGCTCGGCTGGCAACGCAAGGCCTCGAACGGATCGATTCGCTGCTCACCATCGACGCCTGACCATGGCTGGCATCATCCCGGATCCGACCGGTCACAAGAGCAGGATCAGCCTGGTCTCACTGCCGAACCGGGGCACCACGCCGGCCCGGGAGTTGATGCTGCGCGGTTTGGTCGGCCTCATGTTGTTGACGATCATCACGCTCGTGGTGTGGGTCGACCGCGGCTCCTATAGTGACAACGTCAACCAGGACGGCATCGGCTTCATCGATGCTCTCTATTATGCGACCGTCACGATGACAACGACCGGCTATGGGGACATCACTCCCACCAGCCCGCACGCCCGGGTTATCAACGCCATCGTCATCACCCCCTTGCGCATCATCTTCCTGGTCCTGCTGGTCGGCACCACACTGGAGGTGCTCGCCACCGAGGGACGCCGTGCACTCATCGATTCCCGTTGGAGGAAGCGCATGCGCAACCACATCGTCGTCGTCGGTTATGGGACCAAGGGGCGGACGGCCGTCTCCACACTCGCTCGCCAAGGGCGGGACATCAGCAAGGTGGTCGTGATCGATGGCCGGCCGAGCGCGATCGTGGACGCCAACCTCGATGGAGTTGCCGCGATCGAGGGGGACGCGACTCGGCGGGAGGTCCTGCGGCGTGCCGAGATCAGCAAGGCCCGGGAGGTCATCATCACTCTGGATCGGGACGACTCCACCATTCTCGTCACCCTGACCGCCCGCCAGCTGAACCCCCGCGCCCACCTCGTGGTGGCCGTGCGCGAAGAGCAGAACGTTTCTTTGCTCCGCCAATCGGGTGCGGACTCGGTGGTGACCTCCTCGGACATGGTCGGCCGGCTGCTTGGCATGTCGGCGATCAGCCCGAACATCGGCACCATGTTGGAGGATCTGCTGACCTCAGGGGAGGGCCTGGAGCTGAGCGAACGGCAGGTCACACCCGAAGAGGTCGGCCGCAACCCGGGGGAGATCACCGAGGAACGCGTCATCGCAGTGGTTCGCAACAAGACCCTGCGGCGATACTTCGATCCCACGGTCGCCAGGTTGGAACCGGGGGACCAACTCGTCGTGGTCCGGCGCAGCACAACCCCGGAGGGGCGGCCGACCAGGGACCGGGAGATTCCGGTGCGCTATGAGCGCGGCGGTGCCCTGGATGACGACTGATGTGGCTGACGATGGCCGGCATATCGTGACTAGACTGAGTGATTGCAGGGCAGGAGGTGGGGCTGTTGAGTGACCCTCAGGATCTTGGTGTGGTCGCAAGTGCGCCCAACGTGCCTGATCGACTGACGAGTGGGCCGGAGCAACCGCGCATGTCGATGCGCCACCGGCTTGCCAGGCTCGGCCGACCCTCCGGTGCCTTGGTGCTCGACCCGCTGTTCAAGGTGCTGCGCAGCAACCACCCGAAGGCGGATACCGCCGTGGTGGAGCGCGCCTATCGGACCGCCGAGCATTACCACCGCGGGCAGATTCGCAAGAGCGGCGATCCCTACATCACCCACCCGCTCGCCGTCGCGACGATTCTCGCGGAGTTGGGCCTCACCGAGCCGACACTGTGCGCTGCGTTGATGCATGACACGGTGGAGGACACGTCCTACACCATTGAACAACTCGCGGCCGACTTCGGCGATGAGGTGGCCCGCCTGGTCGACGGGGTGACCAAGCTCGACAAGGTCACCTACGGTGACAGCACCCAGGCCGAGACGATCCGCAAGATGGTCGTGGCGATGTCGCGGGATATCCGCGTCCTGGTCATCAAGCTTGCCGACCGCCTGCACAACATGCGTACGCTGCACTTCCTGCGCCCCGATAAGCAGAGCCGCATCGCGACCGAAACCATCGACATCTTCGCCCCGCTGGCGCATCGCCTCGGCATGAACGCGGTTAAGTGGGAGCTGGAGGACCTCGCGTTCGCGGTATTGCACCCGAAGATCTATACCGAGATTGTGCAGCTCGTGGCTGAACGGGCGCCGCAGCGGGAGAAACTGCTGGATCAGGTGACCGAGACGGTCACCAGTGACCTCAAGGATGCGCGGATCAAGGCCACCGTCCACGGCCGACCGAAACACTATTATTCGATCTATCAGAAGATGGTCGTCCGCGGTCGCGACTTCGCCGACATCTATGACCTCGTCGGCCTGCGGATCCTCGTGGACACCCCGCGCGACTGTTACGCGGCGCTCGGCGTGATGCATGTGCGGTGGAACCCGCTGCCCGGGCGGTTCAAGGACTACATCGCGGTCCCGAAGTTCAACATGTATCAATCCCTGCACACCACGGTCATCGGCCCCTCGGGCAAGCCGGTGGAGCTGCAGATCCGCACCCATGACATGCACCGACGTGCGGAATACGGTGTCGCGGCGCACTGGAAATACAAGGAGAGCCCGACCAAGACCGCGGCCGACAAGGTCGTCAATCCGGACGGTTCAGAACTGACCTGGGTCAGGTCGCTCACCGAATGGCAGCGTGAGGCTGCGGACCCCGGTGAGTTCCTCGAGGGGCTGCAATACGAGATCAGCTCCGCCGAGGTCTATGTCTATACGCCCAAGGGTGAGGTCATCACCCTGCCCGGTGGCTCGACGCCCGTCGACTTCGCGTATGCGATTCACACCGAGGTCGGGCAACACTGCATCGGTGCGCGGGTCAACGGCAGACTCGTGCCCCTGGAGTCAGCGCTCGTCAACGGCGACGTCGTCGACATCATGACCTCCAAAGCCGAAGGAGCCGGGCCGAGCCGGGATTGGCTCGAATTCGTCAAGAGCCCCAAGGCCCGCAACAAGATTCGTCAATATTTCTCCCGTGAGCAGCGGGAGGCCAACGTCGACATGGGCCGGGAGATGCTCGCCAAGCAGGTCCGCAAGGCTGGCGGATCCCTGCAGCGGATCCTGAGCCTCGAGAACGTGACCGCGGTTGCACACCACTATCGGCTCGCGGATGTCACCGCGTTGTACGCCGCGATCGGTCGCCACCAAATCTCCGCCCAGGCGGCGGTCCAACGGCTGATCCGGATTGCCGGTGGCACCGATGACGACGCCGAGGAGACCTCGGAGGCCGTCCCGGTCACCACGTCGCGGCGCCGCCCCCATCGCAGCAGCAGCGACGGGACAGGCGTCGCTGTGCACGGCGACACCGACCTTTGGGTGAAGCTCGCACGGTGTTGTACGCCGGTTCCCGGTGACGAGATCATGGGCTTCATCACCCGTGGGCAGGGAGTGTCGGTGCATCGGACTGACTGCACCAACGCCGACAGCCTGCGTTCCTCTCCGGAGCGGCTGGTCGAGGTCTCATGGGCCCCGACGGCAGAGAGTTCCTTCCTGGTGGCGGTGCAGATCGAGGGCTTGGATCGCACCGGCCTGTTGCACGACATCACCCGTGCCGTGTCCGATCACCACGTGAGCATCGTCTCGGCCACCATGACCACGGACAAGCAGCGGGTGTTCAAGACCCGCATGACGTTCGAGACACCCGACCCCAAACACCTGGAAGCCCTGTTGCAGGCCGTCCGGCGCGTGCCCGGTGTCTTCGACGTCTTCCGCGTGAAGCAATAGCTCCGCTTGGCCCTCGTGCGCCCGGTAGGGACGATGTT
>JAUNUL010000129.1:7156-8224 GCA_030538175.1 Propionibacteriaceae bacterium
GGGGGCCGGTGTCGTGCGTTGTTGGGTCCAGCGGGGGGGCCGCCGGGCCGCGGGGGGGGGGGGGGGGCCCCCCCCCCCCCCGACGCAGTCGGTAAGAGAAACCTAGCCCGAATAGTCCTGGACGGCCTTTTCGGCCTGTTCCAGCCAGGTGCGATAGGTCTCGGCTGCCTCGCGGTGTTCCTTGGCCTTGCGCTCGTCACCGCGCGCCTCGGCCTTGGCGGCCTTCTGCTCCAGCTGCTCGATCTGGTTCTGCAGCTTGTTGGCCGTGTCCGAAGCACGCTGCCGGGCCTCGGGGTTGGTCCGACGCCACTGCTCGTTCTCCACGTCCCGCAGGGCGTGTTCAAGGGCCCGCACCCGGTTGTCGATCGGTCGGATCGCGTCACGCGGGACCTTGCCGATCTCGGCGAACTTGTCGAGGAACGCCCGGAACGCCTGCTTCGACGCGTTGAGATCGGTGATCGGGAGGACCGCCTTCTCCGCCTCGTCGAGGAGCGTCTCCTTGGCTTCCTGATTGCCCCGGAACTCCGCGTCCTGTTCGCTGAGCGCCGCGCTGCGGGCAGCGAAGAACTGATCCTGCAGTCCCCGGAAGGTCTGCCAGAGCTGCTCGTCGACATCCCGCGGGGCGGGTCCGGCCACCTTCCAGCGCTGCATCAGATCACGGAACTGGCCCGCGGTCGGACCCCAATCGGTCGAGACCGCCAGCGCCTCGGCTTCGCCGATGATCTCTTCCTTGATCCGCTTCGCCTGATCACGCTTCTCGGCCTGCTGTGCGAACTGCGCCTTCCGGCGGCGGGTATAAGTGGTGCGCGCACTGGAGAATCGGTGCCACAAGGCGTCGTCGGTCTGCCGGTCAATGCGGGGGAGCGCCTTCCAGCTCTCCAGCAGGGCCCGGAACCGGTTCACACCACCGCGCCAATCATTGCCCGCAGCGAGCGCCTCGGCCTCGGCGACCATCTGCTCCTTGGTGGCCTTGGTCTGCTCATTCTGGTGAGCCCGCTGGGCCTTGCGCGCCTCCGCCTGCTCGGCGATCGTGCCGGCCAAGGCATCGAGTCGCCCGGCCAAGCCTTC
>JAUNUL010000130.1 GCA_030538175.1 Propionibacteriaceae bacterium
CACGGCAATCGGCCTCTCGGCAACCAGCCTCAGGACAATCGGCCTCGCAGCAGAGCGGCCTGGCTCAGGCCTCCGGCGTCCCCTGGTGAAAGCGCTGCTCCCAGTTCTCCTGGCGGCGCACCCACAGTGACGTCCGCAACGCCGTCGTCCCGCCGGTGATGCTGCGCCACAGCAGCAGGATCTGGTCCGGCGACAGCCGCTGGGCGTCGATGACCTCGCACTCGACCTCGTCGGCGAACGGCCCGATCGACGCCAGCATCTCCGCGCGGTTCCAGACGCGCCCCGATGAGCCGACCTCGTACCAGTCCGGATGCAGCAGGGCCGCGACCCGGCTGGGATCGCTGCGTACGTTCGAGCTCAACAGCGCCCGCTCGAGGCCGATCACGTGCTCGACGGCGGTCACATCCGCATCGAGGCCGGGCACGTCCACCCGCCCGAACAGGTCGTCCGGGTCGGGATCGTCGACCGGTTCATCGCCCGGCAGGGCCAGATCGTCGAGGTCGTCGTCCAGTTCGGGATCGGCGGGGTCGAGCGTGAACAGGACCTGGTCGGGTTCGGTCTGGCCGACGCGGAAGTCGTCGGCGTACGCCATCGCCGCGGCCGGGGACTCCTCGGGCCCACCGAATCCGGGTCCGGTTTCAGGGTCGGCGCCCGCCTGGTACGCCGACGCCGCAGCCCTGGCCAGCCGGTCGGCCGCCTCGTTGAGTTCATGGCCGGCGTGACCCTTGACCCAGGTGAACCTGACGTTGCGACCCGCCATCGCCGCGTCGAGCGCCTTCATGATCTCGACGTTGAGGACCGGCTTGTTGTCGGCCTTGCGCCAGCCCTTGCGTTTCCAGCCGGCCATCCACTTGGTGATGACGTTGATCACGTACTGGCTGTCGCACAGGACTTCCAACGGTTCGTCTGTGTTCGCGGTCTGCCGCAGCAGGTCGAGCACCGCCATCAGCTCGCCCATGTTGTTGGTCCCATGGGGCCAACCACCGGCGGCCCAGCAGGTGTCATCGACATACCACGCCCAGCCGGCGGGGCCGGGGTTGCCGAGGGCGGATCCGTCTGCGGCGGCGATGATCGTCACGGGAGAGATCCTGCCACGGGTCAGGTGGTGGAGCTGCCGCGCTCGCGGGCGGCATTCAGGTCGTCGTCGAAGAACCGACCGAGCACGAGCACGTCCTGGTCGGCGTACCCCAGCCGCTCATAGAACGCCCGCACGCCCGCATTGCCTGCCCGGATCATCAGCTGGATCTTGGGTACCCCAGCGTCGACCAGCCAATCCTCCGCCGCACGCATCAGCTGGGTGGCGATGCCAGCGCCGCGCTGATCCGGGGTGACTGCCAGATAATAGACCCAGCCCCGGTGCCCGTCGTGACCCACCATCACGGTCCCGCGAACCTCACCAGCACCAGCCGCACGATCCGTGGCGACCAACACTGTCGATGCCGGACCGGCCAGGGCCCGGTCGAGGTCGGCGTACGGATCATTCCACGGCCGGGTCAGTCCGGCCTCGCTCCAGAGCGCCACGATGGCGTCCCGCTGGGCAGTGGTGGCGTGCGCGATCCTCACCGCATCAGCGTAGGGGCAGCCGCACGGTCCGGGATCATCCTGGTCGGCGGCCCGTTTAGGGTGGTGGCATGTTCCGGATCCCTGGCCAGCCCGATGCCTACTATCGCCGCTTGGACGAGATCACCTTCGTCCCCACTCTGCACACCCAGGGCGCCTGGCGTGAGGATGAGCAGCACATGGCCCCGGTGGGTGGGCTGTTGGCCCACTGCATCGAGGTCCACGACCCCCGCCCGGACCTGCAGCTGTCCCGGATCTCCTATGACATCCTCGGCATGATCCCGTTGCAGCCCACGGTCGTCGAGGTCCGGACTCTGCGCCCGGGCCGGTCGATCGAGTTGGTCGAGGCCGTGGCCACCATCGAGGGGCGCCCGCGGGTCAGCGCGCGGGCCTGGCGGCTCGCTGAGTTCGCCTCCGAGGAGGTCGCCGGGCACGAGATCGAGCCGATGCCCGCCCCGGTGGACGTGCCGGTGTGGGAGGTCGAGGACCTGTGGGGTGGTGGCTACATCGACGGCGTCGAGTTCCGCAGTGCACCGGACCGGCGGCCGGGCCGCTCCCGCACCTGGCTGCGGACCGGCGTACCCCTGGTCCTCGACGAGGTCTCCACCCCGACCGCGCATTTCCTGCGCCTGGCCGACACCGCCAACGGGGTGGCGACGCGCCTGGCGCCCAGTGAGTGGGCGTTCCCGAACGTCGACATGACCATCCACCTGCACCGCGAGCCTGTCCCGGGCTGGATGGGGCTCGACACCCATGTCACGATCGGGCCCCGCGGCCACGGGCTGACCTCGGCGACCATCCACGATGAACACGGCCCGGTCGGGACGATCCAGCAGATGCTGACGGTGCGCCCCGCCCGACAGCCGAGCTGAGCCCGCCCGACCAGACCGGGTGAGCGGAACCGCTTCCCCGACCGGATCGGGCTGAGCAAGCCGCAAACCAGACCTGCTGAGCGAGCTGCTACCAGATCGTCACACGCTCGGCCGGGTCGAGCCACAGCTCGTGCTCCGGCGTCACATCGAACGCAGCATAGAAGTCATCCATGTTGCGCACGATCTGGTTGCACCGGAACTCGTTCGGTGAGTGCGGGTCGGTGGCCAGCCGCTGCTTGACCATCTCCGGGCGGAACTTCGCCTGCCAGATCGCGCCCCAGGACAGGAACAACCGCTGCTCACCGGTCAACCCGTCGATCTCGGGGACGTCCTGGCCGGCGGTGGCGATCCGCCAGGCCTTCAGCGCGATGCCGATCCCGCCGAGGTCGCCGATGTTCTCGCCGATCGTGAGCTCGCCATTGACCCGCTGCCCGTCGGCTCCCTCGGGGGAGAGCGCCGCATACTGATCCACGAGCTTCGCGGTGCGTTCGGTGAACGCGGCCCGGTCGGCGTCGGTCCACCAGTTCCGCAGGCGCCCGTCGCCGTCACAGGTCGAGCCCTGGTCGTCGAAGCCGTGGCCGATCTCGTGACCGATCACCGCGCCGATCGCGCCATAGTTCACCGCGTCATCGGCGGCATCGTTGAAGAACGGCGGCTGCAGGATCGCAGCCGGGAACACGATCTCGTTGCGCAGCGGGTGATAGTACGCATTCACCGTCTGCGGGGTCATGAACCATTCGTCGAGGTCGACCGGCTTGAGCGCCTTGTCGACCTCCTGGGCCAGATCGAACCGGTTGCTGGCGATGACGTTGCCGATGAGGTCACCGGCGTCGATGGCCAGCGTCGAGTAGTCCTTCCACTTGTCGGGGAAGCCGATCTTGGGGGTGAACCGGGAGAGCTTGTGCAGCGCTTCGGCGCGGGTTTCCTCCGTCATCCAGTCGAGCTCGCTGATTGACTGGCGATAGGCCTCGATCAGGTTCGCGACCAGCTCGTCCATGCGCAGCTTGGCGCAGGGGCTGAAGTGCTGCTCGACATAGATCCGGCCAACGGCCTCACCGAGTGCCCCCTCGACCAGGGCGACCCCGCGCTTCCAGCGTTCGCGGTTGGTCGGCACACCGCTCAGGACCGTGCCATAGAACCGGAACCGCTCGGCGACGAAGGCTTCGCTCAGATAGGGCGAGAGGCTGGACACCAGCGCGAACCGGGCCCAGTCCCGCCAAGCCACGAGGCGATCGGCGGTGATGAGTTCGGCAACCCCGGTGACGAACGACGGCTGGGCGTTGACGACTTCGGCGAGGGCGGCGGCGTCGATCCCGGCGCCAGCCAGGAACTCGGCCCAGTCGATCCCGGGCGCGGCGGCGGTGAAGTCAGCCCAGGTCTGCAGGTTGTACATCTGCTGCAGATCCCGCGTCCGCACCTTGTCCCAGTGCACCGCGGCGATCGCGGTTTCGAGTTCGATCACGCGGTCGGCTGCCGCGGCCGGGTCCTCGACCCCCAGCAGCTCGAACGTACGCCGCACATGGTCGGCGTACTCACGCCGGATCTCGGCGTGGGTTTCCTCGCGGTAGTAGCTCTCATCCGGCAGACCCAGCCCGGACTGGCCGCTGAACAGCAGGGCCCGCTCCGGGGCGCCCGGGTCGGCATCGGAGCCGAAGTTTAGAATGCTGCGTACGCCGATCCCGAGCCAGGTGCCGAGCAGCCGGGACAGAGCCGCGGGGGAGTCGACCCGGTCGACCAGCTCGAGCCAGGGCGTCAGCGGGCTCGCGCCGTGTTCCTCGACGCGAGCCGTGTCCATGAAACTGGCATAGAGGTCAGCGATGCGGGCCTCGTCAGACCCGGCGTCGTCCGAGCCGGCCTTGTCTGAGGACAGGCCGGTGATGATGTCGCGGACCGCGGCCTCCGCTTCGTCGCGCAGGGTCAGGAAGGCACCCGCCCCCGGTTTGTCCGCGTCGATCTCCGCCGTGGCCAGCCAGGTGCCGTTGACGTGGCGAAAGAGGTCGTCGCCCGGGCTGATCGTGCGGTCGAAGTCGGCGAACGTCAGGGCCGGGGCCGCCGCTGCAGGGTCGGTGAAATCTGTGGTCACCCTGCCCAGCCTAGCCAGCCGCCGAGGGCGCCTGCCTGGACCGGCGTGCGGCCATGATCGCCTGCACCGAGATCACCATCAGTGCCACCCAGACGAGGGTGAAGCCGACCCAGCGGCCGGTCGACATGGCCTCGCGGAAATAGAAGACGCCCAGCAGGAACTGCATGGTCGGCGCCAGATATTGCGTCAACCCGATCAGGCTGAGTGGGATGCGCTGTGCGGCGTACGCGAACAGCAACAGGGGCACGGCCGTGACCACACCCGAACACGCAAGCAGCAGGTCATAGCCGACCCCATGCTGCAGGAAGTCACCCTCCCCGCGGCTGGCCAGATACCCCAGGAAACCGATCGCCGGGATGGTCATCAGCGCGGACTCCGCGGTCATCGAGACGATCGGCTCGACCTTGACGCGCTTCTTGATCACGCCATAGATCGTGAACGAGATCGCGAGCACCAGCGCGGCCCACGGCGGTTGCCCGTATTCGATGGTGATGACCACCACCGCGACCGTCGCCAACCCGATCGCCGCCCATTGCAGGGGTGCAAGTCGCTCCTTGAATAGGAAGACGCCGGCCAAGATCGCCAACAGGGGGTTGATGTAGTAACCCAGCGCGGCTTCCACCACGCGGCCGTTGTTGACCGCCCAGATGTAGACACCCCAGTTCAACGCGATGACGACCGACGCCAGGGTCAGCCGGATCAGCGTGCCGCGCCCGGAGATTTGCGCGCGCCAGCGGGTGCGGGCGAAGAGCAGGACCAGGATGACCCCGAACACCGTCGACCAGGCAATGCGGTGAGCGAGGATTTCGGGGGCAGTGCTGCGGGCCAGCAGCGGCCAGAAAATCGGCACGAGGCCCCACAGGGAATAGGCCCCCAGGGCGGCGGCCACGCCCATGTTGTGCGAACGGCGGTCAGGGATCACCGATTGAGCGTATCCCTCGCCATCGCTTGCCACAGCGAGCAGTCCCGCTGGGTGATTCCCAACCGGCGGCCAGTCCTGTGGGTATTCCTTTTTTGACAGCTCCTTGGACTAGCCTCAGGGGGAACCCGTCACCGCTCGGAGGACAAGAGAATGACCGAGACCCGTCCGCGACCACAGCACTCGCCTTCAGCGGCCCGTCCCGCGTTGCCCGCGCACCAAGAGGTGGACGCCCGCACGTTGGGTCCCAAGAATCCTCCGTCGCACCCGCTGGCGCTCGAGCCGGCCGTGGCACCGCCGCATTCGGTCGACGGTTTCGCCCGCACGTTCCTGCGGGAGCTGAACTTCGGTGGTGGCGCCAGCCTCGAGCGGTCCACGACCAACCATCAATATCTCGCCCTTGCCCGGACGGTGCGGCACTACCTGATGGCCGACTGGCTGAAGACGGCCCGGCGCCGACGCCAGCAGCCGAAGGACAAGATGGTCGGCTATCTCTCGGCGGAATATCTGCTCGGTCGCCAGCTCGGCAACGCCCTGCTTGCCCAGGACCTGACGGAGATCGTCGACAAGGCCCTGGCCTCCTGTGGTTTGGATCTGGAGGAACTGCGGGCGCTCGAGGTGGAGCCCGGTCTCGGCAACGGCGGCCTTGGCCGACTGGCTGCCTGCTTCATCGACTCACTGGCCACGATGGATGTCAGCTGCATCGGTTATGGCATTCGCTACGAATACGGCATCTTCCGGCAGACCTTCGTCGATGGCCGTCAGGTCGAGCAGCCCGATGGCTGGCTGTCGATGGGTGCGCCGTGGGAGTTCCCGAACCCGGAGCGGGCCGTGCAGGTCGACTTCGGTGGCCACTTGGAGCCCTACACCGATGAGGCGGGTCAGGCCCGCAGCCGCTGGGTGCCGGGCTGGAATGTCCTGGGCGTTCCGTACAACTACATGGTGCCGGGCTATCGCAACGGCGTGGTGAACACGCTGCGCCTGTGGAGTGCCGAGGCGACGTCTGCGTTCGACCTGTCGATCTTCAACGCCGGTGACTATGCCGAGGCGGTTCGCGCCCAGACCTTCGCCCAGAACATCTCCAAGGTGCTCTATCCGGAGGATTCGACCCCGCAGGGTCGCGAATTGCGCCTGCAACAGCAATATTTCTTCGTGGCGTGCTCGCTGAAGGACTACATCAACGGCACCCTGCCGGTGGACTTCGATGTCCGCGAACTCCCCGACCGGATCATCTTCCAGCTCAACGACACCCACCCGGTGATCGCAGTGCCGGAGCTGATGCGTCAGCTCATCGACGAGCACGGCCTGGAGTGGGACGAGGCCTGGGGGATCACGGCGAAGTGCTTCGCGTACACATGTCACACCCTGCTGCCTGAGGCCCTGGAGGTCTGGCCGGTCGAGCTGGTCGGCCGCCTGCTGCCACGGCACCTTGAGATCATTTTCCGGATCAACGAGGAGTTCCTGGCCGAGGTCAATGAACGCTGGCCGGGTGATCTGGAACGCGTCCGACGGATGTCGATCATCAGCGATGGTGACCACCAGGCGGTGCGGATGGCCCACCTCGCCGCGGTCGCAGCGACCAAGATCAACGGCGTCGCCGCGCTGCACTCGCAGTTGCTGCGCGACAAGGTGCTGGTCGACTTCGCCGAGATGTGGCCGGACAAGTTCACGAACGTCACCAACGGTGTCACCCCGCGGCGCTTCATCCAGGGCGCGAACCCGGCGCTGTCGGATCTGATCACCGACACCATCGGGGACGGCTGGGTCACGGACCTGGCCGAGCTCGCCCAGCTGGAGCCCTATGCCGATGACCCGGACTTCCGGGAGTCCTTCCGGGAGGCGAAGTTCACCAACAAGCAGCGCTTGAGTGAGCTGGCCCAAGAGCTCAACGGCCCGGTTCTGCATGACGACCACATGGTCGATGTGATGGTGAAGCGCCTCCACGAATACAAGCGCCAGAGCCTCAAGCTGCTCCACGTGGTCAGCACCTATGAAAAGGTGCTGTCCGGTGCGCTGGACCCGGCCGACATCGTGCCCCGCACCGTGGTCTTCGGCGCCAAGGCCGCTCCTGGCTATTGGATCGCCAAGGAGACGATGTATCTGATCAACCGCGTCGCGGCTGCGATCAATGCCGACCCGAAGCTGGACGGCCGCTTGCAGGTGTGGTTCCCCGAGAACTACAACGTCTCGCTGGCCCAGCTGATCATCCCGGCGGCTGACCTGTCGGAGCAGATCTCGCTGGCCGGCAAGGAAGCCTCGGGCACCGGCAACATGAAGCTCGCCCTCAACGGTGCACTCACCATCGGCACCGATGATGGCGCCAACGTGGAGATCCGCCAGCTCGTCGGGGACGACAACTTCTTCCTGTTCGGCCTCAGCGAACCCGAGGTCACCGAGCTGGGAGCGAAGGGCTACCACTCCCGCGAGTTCTATGAAAGCAACGAGGACTTGCGTCGCGCCATCGACCTGATCGCCAGCGGCCACTTCAACGGTGGCAACGGGGCAGAACCGGTCATCGATGACCTGCTCAACAACGACCGCTTCCTGGCCCTGGCGGACTTCGAGTCCTATGCCGCGGCCCAGGAAAAGGTCGAGGAGCGTTATCGCGACACCGACGCGTGGACCCGTTCGGCGATCCTCAACGTCGCCCGCTGCGGGTTCTTCTCCTCCGACCGGTCGATGCGCGACTACATCGACCGCATCTGGAAGCTCGAGGCCTGAAGGTCGCAGTCTCGTGGGGGGGGGGGGGCCCCCCCCCCCCCCCCCCCCCCCCCGCGGGGGGGGT
>JAUNUL010000131.1:0-3596 GCA_030538175.1 Propionibacteriaceae bacterium
CGCCACCGCCCCCGGCCGATCCGCCACAGCCACATCCCGGACCGCCACGTTTCCCCAGCCCACCCCGTTTCTGAGGAGCCCCCATGTCGCCTGATGTCCCGATGTCCCAGCCCACCGTGCGCCGGATCGGTTATGTGGTGAAGTGCTATCCCCGGTTCTCCGAGACGTTCATCGTCAACGAGATCCTCGCCCGCGAGGCAGCCGGCGACGACATTGCGATCGCTGCGCTGCGGACCACAACCGACGTGCGCTTCCATGCCCTGCTGGCGAGGGTGCAGGCACCGGTCAGCTGGATGCCGGTGGAGACCCGCGGAAGCACGCGGATGTGGCAAGCACTGGACCGCCTTCGCGCCCTGCGGGCCAACCTCGGCAAGGACCCTCTCGATGCCGACGCGCTCGAGGCACTGTTCGACGAGGAAGCCGCCGTGGCTGCCCAGGCTGTGCACCTGGCGCTGTGGGCGCTGGAGAACGACCGACAGCATCTGCACGCCCACTTCGCCTCCATCTCGGGACGCACCACCCGGGTCGCGGCCAAGCTCGCCGGGCTCACCTGGTCCCTGACTGCCCACGCCAAGGACATCTTCCACGAGAGCAATGATCCCGCCCGGCTGCGTGCGGTCCTGACCGATGCTGACCAGGTTGTCGGGGTCAGCGACATGACCGCCGAATGGATCCGCGGGCTGGCCCCGTCAGCGAAGGTCACCCGGATCTATAACGGCATGGACCTCGACGTGCTCACGTTCACCGCCCCGGTGGACCGACCGGCCCGGGTCGTCGGTGTCGGGCGATTGGTCGCCAAGAAGGGGTGGCCCGAATTCATCAAGGCGATCGCGATGCTGCGTGCCCAGGGCGTGCCCGCCACCGCGGACATCGCCGGCACCGGCCCACTGGAGGCCGAGCTCCACCAGCTCGCCCACGAGTTGGGCCTCGATGACGCGATCACCTGGCACGGCCCCGTGCCGCAGCACGAGGTGATCGAGATGGTCCGCTCGGCCGCCGTCTTCGCCGCGCCCTGTGTGGTCGCCGACGACGGCGATCGGGACGGCCTGCCGACGGTGCTGCTCGAATCGATGGCCCTCGGCACACCCGTGGTCGGCACGCCGGTCGCCGGCATCCCCGAGGCGGTCCATCACGACCGGACCGGCCTCCTCGTAGCCGAGCACGATCCCGCCGGCCTGACCGCCGCACTCAAGCGCATGATCACCGACGCGGACCTCCGCGTACGCCTCGCGACAGCCGCCCGCACACACATCGAAGCCCACTTCGACATCCATGATCAGGCCCGGCACCTGCGCGACCTGACCGAGCGCGTGGCCCACACCAGCACGACCAGCCCGGACGGGCCGGAAGTCATCTATGTCGTCACCGATCCAGGGATCCCGGCGTACGGGCGCAAGGGCGGCTCCGCCCACGTCCAGGAGATCCTCCGGGAGCTCGTCGGACGTTCCCGCAAGGTCACGCTCGTCGCCGCCCGACTGGGCGGTGCCGTCCCACCCGGCCTGGAAGGGGTGACGACGATCGAGCTCGGCCGCCCGCGGACCGCGACCCCGGCCGAGGCCGAGCGTGCGCTGCAGGACCTTGACCGGCAGGCGGCCCAGATCGTCGATGCCCTGGTGAGCGCGGCTCGTGCCGCACGCCCGAAGGCCCCGATCCCGCTGGTTTATCAGCGGTACGGCCTATGGAGTGCCGACGTGCTCGAGCGCGCGGCGGCCGCTGGTGCCCGCACGATCCTGGAGATCAATGCCCCGCTGGTCGACGAGCAGCGCACCCATCGGGTCCTCGTCGATGAGGCCGGCGCGCGTGCCCTGACCCAGCGGGCGATCCGGGCAGCCGACCTGGCGTACGCCGTCAGCGGCCCCGTCGCCCGGTGGGCCGAAGAGCTCGCCGGCGTCGATGTCGCCGTGATCGGCAACGGCGTCGACGTGGACCGCTTCACCGGCACGGCCGGCAGCGGTGCGGAGCCGCCGACCGTGGTGTTCGTGGGTACGTTCCGGCCATGGCACGCACCGGACCTGCTGGTTGAGGCAGCGGCCCGACTGCAGCAGGCGGGCACGCCCATCACGTTGCTTCTCGTCGGTGACGGGCCGTCCCTCGCGGAGACGGTGGCCACAGCCCGAGCCGCGGGGGTCGAGGTCGAGGCGACGGGACTGGTCGAGCATGAGGCCGTCCCCGGGCTGCTCGCCCGGGCAGACATCGCGTGCGCGCCCTATCCGGCGGGTGAGGCGTACTTCTCACCGCTCAAACTCATCGAGTACCTCGGTGCAGGCCTGCCCACCGTCGCCTCCGCCATCGCGGACCTGCCCGAGCTGATCGGCGCGGACGAAGCCATCCTCATCGCCCCGGGCGACCTGGAGGCACTCACCGCGGCGCTCGCGGAGTTGGTCCGTGATCCCGCCCGCCGGGCCGCCCTTGGTCGGGCCGCCCGCGCTGCGGCTGCGACTCGCTTCACTTGGCAGGCGGTCGTCGACCGGATGTTCGACCTGCTCGATTCTGTGGAGGGGAGTCCGGTCTTTCCGGTCGCCGAGCGTTCGTTGGAGGGCGAGGGCCCTGGCGCGCGCCCGGTCGAGGACCGACGCACCAACCCGGCCGGAGCCGGTCCCGCTGAGTCTGTTGAAGACGGCGCCGTCGACCTGCTCGACGACGAGCCCGCGCGGGAGGTCACCGTCGGATGACCACACGCAAGGGACAGGCCCGTGGGGGTCCTGAGGCCGCGGTCAGCCCCCTGCGGCGTACCCTCACGATCCTGCGACCGCACCTGAAGGGGTCCGGGCGGCTCGCGTTCCTCGGCATCCTCGCGGTGCTCGCGGAGGTGGCGGCCCGGCTGCTCGAACCGTGGCCGGTCAGCTGGGTGCTCGATGGGGTGCTGCCGGCGGTGATCGGCCAGCCGATCTCCGGGGGCGTCCCGCGGCTGCTCATCGGCGCCGGTCTCGCGGTCGTATTGATCGCGGCGTTGCGTGCTGGTGCGGCGTACCTCTCCACGCTCGCGTTCGCGAACGTCGGCGCCCAAGTCACCACGCGGTTGCGGGCGTACGTCCACGAGCGACTGCTCGGCGCCAATCTCGCCTTCCACGACAAGATGCGCTCCGGTGACCTCGTCACGCGCGTGGTGTCGGATGTTGGCCGGGTCCAGGAGGCCGGAGTCACGGCGGGCCTGCCGCTGCTGGCCAACGTGCTCACGGTCACCGGGATGCTCGTCGTCGTGGTCATCCTCGACCCGCTGCTCGCGTTGGTGGTGCTCGGCGTCCTGCCGCTGATCCTGGTCTCGGGTCGCTTCGCCGGCTCGCGGATCACCAAGGCCTCTCGTGCCCAGCGCAAGCGCGAGGGGGAGCTGGCCGGAGACGCTGGTGAGGCGTTCGCGGCCGTGCAGACCATTCAGAGCTATGACCTCGGTTCGCACCTGGGCGCCCGTTTCCGGCAGGCGAACGTCAAGGGCCTCAAGGATGGGGTGAAGGCGAAGCGGCTGTCCGCGGCGCTCGAGCGGCGCACCGATCTGCTCGTCGGCATCGCCACGGGCGCGGTGCTTGCCATCGGCGGCTGGCGGGTAGTCGTCGGCGCGATCACCCCCGGTGAGCTGGTCGTCTTCATCACCTATCTGA
>JAUNUL010000131.1:3606-8086 GCA_030538175.1 Propionibacteriaceae bacterium
CTTCAAACCGCTGCGTGACCTCGCCAAGCACACCGGCCGCATCGCCCGCGCCGCGGCCTCCGGTGAACGGATCGCCGAAACCCTTGACCAGGCGACGCCGGTGCGCGACCGCTCGTGGGCCAGGCCGCTGCCGCAGCGGGTGCCCGGTGCGCTCGCGGGTGCCGTCGAATTGCACGGGGTGACGTTCGGTTATGGGAGTACGCCGATCCTGCGCGGCGCCACCCTGCGCGTGCGGGCAGGGGAGAGCGTCGCCATCGTCGGACCCAGCGGTTCGGGCAAGTCGACCCTGCTCAACCTGCTGCTGCGGTTCCACGAACCCCGCCGCGGCACGATCACGCTCGACGGACACGATCTGCAGGACCTCACCGTCGCCTCGGTGCGGGAGGCCTCCGCGGTCGTGCTGCAGGACTCCGCGATCTTCGCGGGCGACTTGGCGGAGAACGTCCGTCTCGGCCGGCTCGACGCCACCGACGAGGAAGTTGAAAGGGCGCTGCGTGATGCCGCGCTGGGTTCCCTGATCGATGGTTCCGAGCTGGGCATCCACCGGCCGGTGTCGGAGAAGGGCTCGACGCTGTCCGGTGGCCAGCGGCAACGGCTCGCCATCGCCCGAGCGCTGTTGCGCAACCCGAGGTTGGTGCTGCTGGACGAGCCGACGACTGGGCTGGACGAGGCGAGCCGACGTGACGTCGTGGCCGCCCTGCAACGGCTGTCCGTCGGCCGCACCCTCATCCTCGTCACCCACGACGAGGACGTCCTCAGCCACGTCGACCGGGTCGTGGAACTGAGGCATGGCACGTTTGTCGACCGACCCGTGGCGGGCCCGCGACCCGTGGAGGTGAGCGCATGACCACGCACCTGAACGCCCTGACGGCCGCGCAGATTCGAGATGGGCAGCACCCCGCGCACGGCATGGCCGCAGCGAAGACCGGGCCGAGCGCGTTTCCGGCTGGCGGAGATACTCGTCCCGGGGATGCAGATGTGATCGCGGCGCACCCGGAACTGCCCGGTCTGGCCATCCTGCTCGACCCGCTCGAGCTGGCCAGGGTCAGTGGCGAACGGTGGGGTGAACCCCTGCGATTGGAACGGCTCCGGCTCAAGCCCGGGGCCTCTGTGAGCGCGTTGCTTCGACCCGTTTCCGGGGAAGGACCGCGCGCCTTGGCGCGTGGGTTCGCCCAGGATCCGTGGGAGACGAAGCGACACAAGGACTTGCGGTCGGCGGCGGACTCCGGTCTGCCGGGGTGGGAGATCCCGGAGGGGCAACTGGTGCTGGTGCCCGCCGCCGCCGATCGCAAGCTGAAGGGCCTGGCGGCGTTGCGCCCGGACACCGGCGTCGAGGTCCGGGTGGCTGGGCGGCAGGTCACCGTGTACACGCTGTCCCACAATCCTGGGCGGCGCTTTGTGGGACTGATCGACCCGCTAAATCGGCAAAACTTGCATCTGAATGGGTCGCCGACGGGCATAGCCCCTAGTCAAGCCACGCCTAGCGGCCATGGGATGCAGGAATTGGCTGCGGATACGGGTATGGACCGACTGGTCCTCCGCCTGCACAGCGACCGTCGCCGCGAGATCCTGCCCTGGACCCCGGGCCGGCCCTGGCAGCCGGGCGATCCGGCACCGGCGACGCCGGCCACGCCAGCGGAAAGCAACGGTCTGCCCTTCATGAACCTCCCGGACATGCTCGCCGCCGCAGTCGCCGGGCTACAGATGCTCAGCCCAGTCTGGGGAGAACGAGCCGCTGCGATCGTGACGGAGATCAGCGGCCGGCTGGGCGCGGTCGACCGCGTACCTGCTCACGGGGACTTCTCCCACGACCAAGTTGTCGTCGACGATTCGGAGCCCGGGACCACTCGTCTCACGATCCTGGACTGGGATCGGATGGGTCTCTGGCCCAGCGGTTGGGATGCCGCGACATGGACGGCCGGCCTGCTCGTGACGGGCTGGCATCCGGGGGACGGCTCCTGTGCGCTCGACGAACCCGTGGCACCCGAGGTGCTCGCGGCAGCCGCGGTCCTGCGCGGACCCGAGCCCTTCCGCCGCCGCCACCCGACGTGGGCCGACTGCACGGACCTGCTCCTCGCCCACGCTGAACGGGCCCTGACATGACGACTGATGACATGGCACCTGCGCACCTGGTGGCCGAGGACCTGGCGCGGGCGCTTGCTGACGGCGTACGGACGGCAGGACAGCACTGGCGCGTCACCCGCGCCTGGCCGGCGGACCTGGCTGATCCGACTGCGGGGTACGTGCTGGAGTTGGTCGGTGAGGATGGTCGGGTACGCGGCGCGGCCCTCGCTGACGGCTGCGTCGATCTGCGCGCCGACGAAGCGCTCCCGGCATTGGCTCCGCTCGTCGAGGAGGGGTGGACCGTGCTCGGGCACCGGCTCGGCAAGAGGGCGGTCCTGCGCCGTGACAACACCGGGCCCTATCGCAAGCTCGCGACTCCCAAGGCGACCAAACGGGCCAGCGCCAGAGCGGACGCGATCGCCCGACGACTGGCCGACGCCCCGGAGATTCCCGGGCCACCGGTGCGGGTCGGGCTGGAGATCCAGCGGGGGTACCTCGATCTGGCCCCGGCCGCCGGGCGTTCGTTGCGCGCCGTGCTCGCCGATCCGGCGACCCGGCTGACCGACGCTGAACTGCTCGGGTGGCGTCTCGGCATGATGTTGGCCCGCCTGGCGAGGATTCGCCGCGCATCCGATCCAGCCGCCGAGGAGCTGCCTTCCCATGGCCTCGCTGATGAAGCCGACGTGGTCGAGCGCTGGGTGACCGCCGCCTGCCTCGCCACGCCGTTGTCAGCACCGGCGGCGACCCGGTTGCGCGCCGATGCTGATGAGGTGATCGCGGCACTGCGGGCGACCCGCGAGGTGCCTGGGGTGTTGTGCCACCGGGACCTGCATGACGGTCAAGTGCTGGTCGCCGCAGAGCAGGGGCTCACCGTGCTTGATTGGGACACCGCGGCGTGGGCCGACCCATGCCTGGATGCCGGCAACCTGCTGGCCCACCTCGACCTGCTCGCCGAGCAGCAGCCGGCGGCTGCCGCCCGGTCGGCCGCGGCCATCGATGGCGTCCTGGCGGTGCTGCTCGCCGGCCATCACCCCGCCGCGTCGGACCCAGCCCGGCTGGCGCTGTGGCGCACTGCGAGCCGGGTGCGCATCACAGCGGTCCACGCTTTCCGTCGCTGACCATCTGGCCGCTAGCCTTGTTCGAGATACCAAGCACTTGATCTCGTGAGGAGAGCCCATGGCCCGCAAACCCCGTCCGCTGAGCGTCGCCCTCCAAGGTGGCGGCGCCCACGGGGCTTTCACCTGGGGCGTACTCGATCGCCTCCTGGAAGACGGTCGCTTCGACCTGCGTGCGGTCACCGGAACCAGCGCGGGCGCGGTCAACGCCGCTGCCCTGGCGCATGGCCTGCGCGTGGGCGGACCGGATGGTGCCCGGGAATCCCTGGCCGCGGTCTGGACCGAGGTCGGCGGCAGCGGGTTCTCGTCGGCCTTCCTCGACGGCACCGACGAGGATCCGAGCCTCAACGTGGTCGCGCGGCTGGCGCAGGTGATGACCTCCGGTATGTCCCCCTCCCAGCTCAACCCCTGGAAGTTCGATCCGCTGCGCGATGCGTTGGAGGAACACATCGACTTCGAGGGCCTGCGGACCGATCCCCGGACCATCGACATCCACCTCGCCGCCACCGACGCCCTCAACGGCCGCATGCGGTTGTTCGGCAAGCACGAGATGTCAGTCGACGCCGTCCTTGCCTCGGCCTGTCTGCCCCGGGTCTCGGCTCCGGTCATGATCGACGACCGGCCCTATTGGGACGGGGGCTATTCGGCGAACCCGCCGCTGCTGCCGCTGCTGAATGACAAGCCCGAAGACGTCCTCGTCGTGTTGATCGTCAAGACCGAACACGAGGACATCCCCGACTCCAGCTCCGAGATCGCGGCCCGGGAGTCCGAGTTCGCCTTCATCTCTGGCTTCCTCCGCGAGACCGAGATGCTCGAAGCCGCCACCAAGCGCGCCAACGAGGCCCGGTGGCCGTTCGTGGGCCCGCTGGAAAAGCGGTTGCGCCGCATGCGCTGGCACGTGATCCCCGGCCACGAGGTGACCGGTGAACTCAACCCGCAGAGCCGCATGATCGCGTACGCCCCGTTCCTGGAGTCCCTGCACAACGCCGGCCGTTCGTACGCCGACGATTGGCTCGCCCACACCGGTGCGGTCATCGGCCGCAGCACCTCGGCGAACCTCGCCACCTGCCCGCCGCGGGTCTCCGAGTGCCCCGGCGCGCCGCGGCATATTTCTTCGGCAGCGGCACGCTCGGGTCGGCCAGCGCAGCCGCGTCCACCGCGATGCCGCGCTCAATGATCCGCTTGGTCATCCGGAGGTCCCGGCCACCGTTCGGTCCCATCGAGGCGACCATCTTGTCGCCGTCCAGGAAGAAGACCAGGAACGGGCCTTCGGTTGGATTGCCGCGGACGACCTCTGTGTG
>JAUNUL010000132.1 GCA_030538175.1 Propionibacteriaceae bacterium
CGGGTATAGATCCGTTCATAGTTGAACGCCCGCAGGCCCGCGAGCGCCTGCGCGGGACCATCCGCCATCCCAACCTGACCGGTCGATTCCACCGCGTCGACGACCGCATGGACGAACGTGCGCAGTTGGTCACGGCGCGTCCGCCCGCAGACATCCGCCAGGCTGGCCGGGATGTCGCTCTCGGTGACGATGCCGGCCCGGATCGCGTCCTCGAGGTCATGGGCGCAGTACGCGATGCGGTCCGCCCAGGAGACGATCTCACCCTCGACGGTGCTCGGCGCGGGCCGGGACCAGGAGTGATTCCGGATGCCGTCGAGGGTTTCCAGGCAGAGGTTGAGCGGCTGGAGCACCACGTTCGCCCCCCATGGGCCATGGTCATAGCCCTCGGCGATATAGGGATCGAAAGCGTCCTCCGAGGCGTGCCCGCCGGGGCCGTGCCCGCAGTCGTGACCGAGGGCGATCGCCTCGGTGAGGCTGACGTTCACCCCGATGCCACGCGCAATGGACGTCGCAACTTGGGCAACCTCGAGGGCATGGGTCAGTCGGGTCCGCTCGTGATCGGCGGGGTGCACGACAACCTGGGTCTTGCCGGCGAGCCGGCGGAAGGCGTTCGAGTGCACGATGCGGTCCCGGTCACGCTCGAAGCACGTCCGCTCAGGGTCTGGCTCCTCCTCCACCGTCCGGTTGCCCGCCCCACGGGCCAGCGTGGCACCGGGCACGAGCAGGGCGGCCTCGCGCTCCTCCCGGAATTCACGCCCGCGTCGACCGTCCAATTGAACGGAGGCGGTGGAGTCGCGGTGGGCCCGGACGACGGACTCATCGAGTTGATGACCGGCCATGGTGGTGGCCCATTCGATGGCGCGCGGCAGCGGATTGGACACGGGTGCTCCTCGAGTCGCGGTACGCCCCAGACCCTACCGAAAGATCCGGGCCGCGCCCGCCGACGCAAACAACACCCGCATCACGACCACAAGCGCCTCCGGGGTAAGGCCACCGGGCCACCCTGACGGAGAGGCCTCCTAGGAACCCTGCTCCGCTGCCTGCTTCGCCGCCTTCTCCGCGAGCGTCACATCGGCTGCTGCAAAGTGGGTCTTCGGGATCTCGATGATCGCCACCCGGACCTGTTCGGGACGGGCCACCCCCGTGTCGACCAGCGCACTGGTGATGCCGCTGATCATGGCGCGCAGCTGCTCGGGGGTGCGGCCCTCGGTCAGAGTGACCTGGACGACGGGCATCAGCCGGCCTTGTCCGGGTCCTCGCCACCGTCAATGGTGACCTCCCCGAGCGTCCCGAACTTCACCTCGACCTTGCTCCCCGGTGGGGCGAAGACCGCATCGGTGACGCCACCGGTCAGCACGACCCACCCGGGCTCGATCGCGAGACCACGGCGAGCCAGATCGTTCGCGGCCAAGGCGAGGGCTTCACCCGGGTGCCCCTGGACGTCCTTGCCGGTGCCGGTCTGCTCGAGTTTGCCGTCGACATAGATCTCGACGGATTCGGTGAGCAGGTCGATATCCGCAGGCGCGACGGTCTTGTCGATGACGACATAGGCACCGCTGGACGCGTTGTCCGCAATCACATCCCCGGCACGGAACCGGAAATTCCGATAGCGGGAGTCGATCACTTCTGCACCACCCGCGACTGTTTCGACGGCGGCCATCGCGGACTCCCGCGTGACGCCGGGGCCCTCGAGGCGATCCTTCATGACAAAGACGATCTCTGGTTCGATGCGGGGGTGGATCAGCTTGGCCTGCGGAACAGGGTCGCCGACGGCCAACACCATGTCATCGGTCAGCCAGGCCACGAACGGGGCGTGGACGTTCATCCGACGCTGCTTCGCTTCGCTGGTCAGGCCGAGTTTGACGCCGATCAGCTGTTCCCCGCGCGCCAGGCGCTTGGCCAGGTTGGCGTCCTGGATGCGATAGCCCGTGTCAACGTCGAGCTCGGGCCATTCATCGGTGAACGGCTCCCGATCACGGCGTTCGGCCTCGCACGCCAAGAGTTCTGCCGCGACGCTTTCTTCATCCCACTGGGCCATTGATCCTCCTCGATAAGGCTTGGCCCCAACGTTACCGATCGGCCGCGACTAGCGGGCGGCTCTGTCCACAAGGCTGGGCACGCTGCCCTGCCGACGCAGCATTTCGTGTGCGATGCGTCGAGCCGAGCGCTGCAACACTTGCACGAGGACCGGCAATCTGCTCTCCACGTCATGTCGACGGCCGAGGAAGGAGAGCGCGGCGGTAACCTGACCCGGCGCCTCCATGATGGGGACAGCCACGCTGCTGACCCCGTCGAAGGATTCGTCATCACTCAGGGCGTACCCCCGCATGCGCACCGTCCGCAACGTCGCCAGCCATTCGGTTTGCGTGCGCACTGTCCCGCGGCCCCGGACGGGGAAGCCCGCCTCGATGCGTGCCGTAGCCAGCTCGTGATTCCACGCCGCAATGACTTTCCCGGAGCTGGAGACGTGGGCGGGCACGCGCCGGCTCGATTCGTTCAAGCCCCGCACCGACTCTGACGACTCCAGCCGCTCGAGAAAGACCACGTCGGCACCTTCACCGACGGACAGGTTCACGGTCAGACCGGTGCGCCGGCCGAGGTCGAGCAGGATCGGTCGAGCGACCTCACGCAACGGATGGCGTACTTGTGCGAGATGCCCCAACTCGAACAGATGCAGACCCAGCCGATAACGGCCACTGTCGGGATCCTGCTCGATGAACCCGTGCATGCGCAGGGTGGAGAGCAGACGGTGTGCGGTGCTCTTGGCGATGCCGAGGCGGCGGGCAAGCTCGGAGACCCCCAGCTCCTCATCCGTGGCGAAGCACTCCAGCAGGTCGAGGGCTGTGCCCACCGATCTGAGGCCCCCGGTGTCCTCGCTCGGGCGGGGGCCACGATCGCGGCCGGCTTCCTGCCTGCGCCACATGTCGCCTCCCCCCTGGCCGCCCGGCGACAGTGCCAGACACGGCATTCCTGGCAGCATTCTCCCCGCAGGTGAGAGATGGGGCAAGACAAACGGGGCGTACGCAGACTCCGCGTACGCCCCGTTCTCGTTTGCCAGTCGGGTCAGGCGCCGGTGACGGCGTCGGCGCCGGCCTGGGCGACGATGGCGTCTTCCTCGGCGGAGCCGCCGGAAACGCCGACCGCGCCAATGACCTGACCGTCGACGGTGATCGGCACGCCGCCGCCGAACATGATCAGCCGATCACGGTGCGGGAAGCTGGTGAGCAGGCCCGGGTCCGGGTCGCCGGACAGGGCGGGCACCCACTGGGCGGTGGGCAGACCGTTGCCGATCACGACGGAATAGGCCTTGTCCTGGGCAATCCCGGACGAGATCAGCATCGCGCCATCCATGCGCTCGAACGACACCAAGTGGCCACCGGCGTCAACGACGGCGATGTTCATCTTGGTGTCCAGCTCCACGGCCTTGGCCAAGGCGGCATCGAGGGCGGCACGCGCACCGGCGCGGGTGAGGTTCTGCTGGGAACGGATGAGGTCGGACATGGACACCTTCCTGTCTTCGAATGGGTGACGTTGGCAAGGCTATCGGCCCGCGTGCAGCATGGAACGGACTCCCCGACACGGGCTGAGAAACGGGCTGGAAACGGCCTCACCCTCCGCCCCCGATATCGGGAGGGAGGGTGAGTCGTTGTGTCAACACCTGGGCGGTTGGACAGCTGCGGCTCGGTGGCGCCGGAGCTGTCGACCGATCAGGTGAAGACGGTGGTGAAGCGCTCGTTGAGCTCGCGGGCGTGATAGAAGATGCCCTTGCCCACCTGGTCGGCGGTCCAGGTCACCATCGGCCGGTCGCGGTGGGACATGAGTCCACCGGCGAAGACCTCGTTGCGGTTGCCCGAGGGGTCGAAGAAATAGACGGTCTTGCCGCGGGTGATGCCGTGGCGGGTGGGGCCGATGTCGATCGGCACATCGTCGATCGCCATGAGGTCGGCTGCGTGCAGCACTTCGTTCCAGTCCTCGAGGCGGAAGGCGAAGTGATGGATGCCGGCCTGCGGGCCCTTGAGGACAGCCATCTGGTGATAGATGTTGTTGTTGGTCATCCACACCGCGATGGTGTCGGCGTCGTCATCGAGGCTGGTGTCGACGCGCTCAGTGGTGAAATAGTCGAAGGTCTCGATGAGGAACTTCTCCATGAGCTTCGGATCGTCAGCACTGAGCAGCGAATGGTCGAGGCACGGGGCGCCGATGCCCACGAGGTGACGCGGGAAGGCATCGGGGTTGTGGGTGCCGACCTCGACGCCGACAGTGGTCATCGAGTGATAAACCTCGAAGACGTGCTCGGACGGAGTGTGGATGCGGATGCCGTCGCCGACCTCGGGGTTCTCCCCCGCGGACATGCGCTCAACCGTGGCACCGAAAGCCTTGGCGCGGTTTTCGATCTGGGCGATGTCTTCTTCGTATTCGACCTTGAAGCCATACTTGATGACGCCGACGCCGCCCTCTTCGAGCACGACCGAGTGGTGATCCCACTCGTCCCAGCCCTTGTACCACACCCGATTGCCTTCGGTCTTCATCTCATAGAGACCCAGCAGGTTGGCGTAGTGGTTCTTCGCTTCCGCCATGTCGGTGACCCGCATGTGGATATAACCCAAACGCATGATGCTCATTCAGAACTCCTTTGTCGATGAGCGCTGTTTCTGCCGATCAGGCGGCAGGGGGATGCAACAGCGGGTTGGTCACCCGCAGGGCTGACCTCAGCAAAGTGATCCTGATCTCTTCACCTTGAGGGACAGCCCGGCACCCCAGGCACACACCCTCTGCGCGTTCCTCGGTGGATAACGCGGTCTCCGCTACGGGCCGGTTGTGTTCGATCGTGCCTTCGTCAACACGAACCTTGCAGATCCCGCAGCCACCACGGCGGCATCCGAGGAGGAAGGTATATCCGTTCTTGTTGAGCGCAGCCATAATGGTGTCGCCCTCAGAAACGGGGACCTTCACCCCATTGGGTTCGACGATGATTTCCGGCACTACCTCACGGTCCCTTCTCCCGTCTCATGGATCAGCCGTTCCATGAGTTCCCCCAACTTTTCAGGGCAAACCACTCTTGAGGCGGATCGTTCCCGAGAGAGGAACGGTTCCCTCATGGTTCGGAGGTGATCTTGATCATAGTGCGACCGCGCTATTGATCGCTCGCCGGAGCAGAAACGCCCGCATAACGGGCGGAATTGCCTCCTCAGCCGCCAGAAACGTCACTTTCTGCTGCCGAGAGATCCAGGGCGAGACCCGACTGATCATTGAGCCAACCATCGGGCATCACCACCTTGTCGCGCGGCGACCCCTGACGACCCCGCGGCGACCCCAGCTCTCGCACCGGGAAGGGTGCGGTCGCGTCAAGCTGGCCGAGGCGATCCGTGAGCTCGGCGAGCGAACCGACGAGTGACAGACCACGGCGCGCATCACCACCGACGGGATATCCCTTGAAATACCACGCCATGTGTTTGCGCAGTTCCGAAACACCGCGCTTTTCGCCCATGATGCCGGCCATCAATTCGCCGTGTCGGCGTACCATCTCGGCGACCTCACCCAACTGCGGACGCACCCGATCCGCCTTGCCAGCGAACGCGTCCGCAAGATCCCGGAACAGCCAGGGCCGTCCGAGGCAGCCGCGCCCGACGACGACGCCGGCGCAACCGGTGTGCGCGACCATGGCGAGCGCCGTGTCGGCCTCCCAGATATCGCCATTGCCGAGCACCGGAATATAGACGGCTTGGACCAGCTCAGCGATGGAATCCCAATCGGCCTCACCGGAATAGGACTGGGCGACGGTGCGTCCGTGCAGCGCGATCGCGGCGACCCCGGATTCCTGGGCAATCCTGCCGGCATCGAGGAAGGTCAGGTGGTCGGCGTCGATGCCCTTGCGGGTCTTCATGGTGACGGGGACGCCGTACTTATCCGCCGCCTTCACCGTTTCAGTAAGGATGGCGCGGAGTCGGTCGCGTTTCCAGGGAAGTACGCCACCACCACCCTTTCGGGTCACCTTCGGGACCGGGCAGCCAAAATTGAGGTCCACGTGGGCGACGCCGAATTCGTTGCACAAGATCTCGGTCGCGTGCGCCATCGTGGCGGGATCGACCCCGTAGAGCTGCACCGAATGGAGCGTCTCTCCCGGGTCGAAGGCGAGCATGTCGATCGATTTGCGGTCACGCTCGACGAGCCCGCGAGAGGTGATCATCTCGCAAACGAAGAGGCCCTTCCGGCCAGTGCCGGACTCTCCCCCGGCTTCCGCCTGTTCACGGCAGAGCTGTCGGTACGCCGCATTCGTCACCCCGGCCATCGGCGCGAGCACGACCGGCGTCTCGCTGGCCACCGCCCCCGGGCGGGAGGGGGCAGGGAGGACGAGCGGCGCGTACGCGGGGAGAGTCTGCATGGGCTGAGCGGTGACCTTTCGGGGCAATGAACCGGGACAGTTTAGTCGATGATTCTTCGATTGCAGGTTCCGGAAGATCTGCCTAGATTCGATCGTTTATTCGAAAAAGTGTCAGAGGCGCCCTGTTGACTTGGATCATGACGAAGCCAACGACACCCGCGCTCGGCGAGGCGATCACTACGATCGCCGCGCTGGCGACGGACGCGCTGGCGAGCCCCGACCTGTCGTTGCTGACTGATCGGGGCGTGTTGGATTTGGTGAGCGCGGCGGATCGGGCGATGTCGCTCATCGAGGCCGCACGTGCAGCGGCCATTCGCGAGATGGTGCGGCGGGAGGCGGCTGAGAACGAGGCGAAGTGCACCCCTGCGGAGTTTCTGCATCGCGGGCGCGGGCACACCATCCGCACATGCCGGGCGATCGTCGCCGATGCGCTGCGCCGCGGGAGCTATGCCGAGCTCACGGCCGCGGAAGCGTCCGGGACCGTGACCGGAGGCCAGGGGGCGGCGATTGCCCGGGCGCTGGACGTCGTGCCGGATGACGTGGGCGCCCAGGTGCTGACGGACTGCGAGACGACCCTCGTCGGTCTGGCGGCGAGCCTGGATCCGGGCGAGCTGCTCCAAGCCGGCTGGCGCGTGTTGGAGCATGTGGCGCCCGACCGTGCCGACGAGCTGTTGGGCGAGCGGCTGGCGCGCGATGAGGAGCGGGCGCGGCGGCAGCGTGGGCTGCGGCTGAGCGATGACCGACATGGGTCGATGCTGATCCGCGGTCAACTCCCCATTGCCGACGGTGAGGAACTCGCCGCTGTGCTGAACGCCCACGCGGAGTCGATGTGGAAGAAGCAGATCGACGACGAGGCGGTTGAAACAGCGCCTCGCGACCAGCGTCTGCTGCTCGCCGACGCCCTGATGGTGGTCGTCCGCAACCACCAGGCGCATCGTCAGGCCCCGGCTCATGGCGGCGACCGACCGCGCGTGGCCGTGCACCTGCAGTTAACCGATCTCGCACGGGGTCTCGGGGACCTGACCCTCGGCTCCGGCGCCGAGATCAGCGCAGCCGAGGCCCGTCGACTGGCGTGTGACGCCGACCTGATCCCGATGGTGCTCGACGCCCACGGCGTCCCGCTCGATGTCGGGCGACAACATCGCCTGGTCACCCCACATGTGCGGGCGGCGCTGGTCGCCCGTGACCGCGGGTGCGCTTTCCCCGGCTGCGATCGCGGCCCGGCGGAGTGCGAGGCCCATCACATCCAGCCCTGGTGGGCCGGCGGTCCGACCAGCCTGGGCAATCTCGTGTTGCTGTGCCCCCGTCACCATCGCAAGTGCGAACCCGGCCGATCCGGGCGCTGGGATGACGACGATCCCGACCGCTGGCATATCCGACTCGCTCGCGACGACTTGCCCGAGATCACTCCCCCAAGGGGATACGACCCCGCCCGCGCGCCGATCCGCCACACCCGGTTCGGTCTGCTCCGTCGGCGAGTCGCCAAGGATCCACCACCACCTGAGTTCCGGGCCGCGTCCTGAGGCGGCGCACGTTCCTGAGCCCCGGTGAGCGGTCCCCTCCCCACCACCTGAGTTCCGGG
>JAUNUL010000133.1 GCA_030538175.1 Propionibacteriaceae bacterium
CACTCACCGTGACGAATCGATAGCCCTGACTCTTGAGTTTCCGTATGACCGGGCCGATCGCCGCCTGGGTTTCGAGCCGACCGTTCCAGGGATGCAGCAGGATGATCGACCCAGGTCGGACCTGATCGACCGTCAGCCGCGTGAGATCCTCTGCGCTCTGAGGCACATCCGGTGACGAATAGTCCTCAACCGCAACGTCCCACATGATCGTCCGCCGGTCATGGGCGGCGAGATAGCGAGGCAGCCCGACGAGCTTCTTGCCGAACGGTGGCCGGAACAGGATCTGCCCCGCGTCACCCTGGCCCGCGTCACTGTGGACCTGGAGCGCCGCATCGGTCTTTTCAATCTCTGCGGCGATCTGGTCCGAGCCCATCAAGATCATGCGGGGATGCGACCACGAATGGTTCCCCAGTTCGTGTCCCGCGGCCGCGATCCGGGCCACCGAGTCCGGATCCTTCTCGACGTTCTCCCCGATGACGAAGAATGTGGCCGGCACATCCTCCGCTGCGAGTTCGGCCAGGATCCGATCCGTGTCGGCCGGGGTGGGACCGTCATCGAAGGTCAGCGCAACGACTTTCTCCGCGGTCTCCACCCGGGCGACCAATTCCCCCGTCACCTGAAAGGTCCGGGAGTTCATCAGCTTGTAGCCACCGAGCCCGAGCAACAACACCAGCGCCGTGGCGATGGCCAGGAAGCCCAGGACTCGGCGGACCATGGATCAGCCCTTGACGGACCGCGCAAGCGCGTCGGCGCGGTCGGTCGCTTCCCAGGTGAACTCGGGCAGGTCCCGACCGAAATGACCGTACGCCGCCGTGGCCGCATAGATCGGCCGCTTCAGGTTCAACTCTGCGGTGATCGCGGCCGGGCGCAGATCGAACGTGGCGAGCACGGCATCGGTGATCTGACCGACCGGCACGGACTCGGTGCCGAAGCAGTCGAGATAGAAGCCGACCGGATGGGCGCGGCCGATGGCGTACGCCACCTGCACCTCACACCGCCGGGCCAGACCCGAAGCCACGACGTTCTTGGCAACCCAACGCCCGGCGTACGACGCGGAGCGGTCGACCTTCGACGGATCCTTGCCGGACATCGCGCCACCGCCGTGACGCGCCATGCCGCCATAGGTGTCGACGATGATCTTGCGGCCGGTCAGCCCGGCATCGCCCATCGGGCCACCGATGACGAACTTGCCGGTCGGGTTCACCAGGGACCGATAGTCGTGGTGGCTCAGATCGAAGTCCGCGAGGACGGGATCGATGACCTGTTCCCGGATATCGGGGGCGAGCATCGCATCGAGATCGATATCCGGGGCGTGCTGGCAGGACACGACCACCGTGTCGAGGCGCACGGGCCGGTCGCCGTCATATTCGATCGTGACCTGGGTCTTGCCGTCGGGACGCAGATACGGCATCACGCCATCCTTGCGGACGGCGGTCAGCCGCTCGGCAAGCCGGTGGGCCAGGTCGATCGGCAGCGGCATCAGCGAGGGGGTGTCATCGCAGGCATACCCGAACATGAGGCCCTGGTCGCCGGCGCCCTGTCGGTCGAACTCGTCGACGGACTCGCCCAGACGGTTCTCCAGTGCAGCATCGACGCCCTGGGCGATATCGGGTGACTGCTGCCCGATCGACACCTGCACCCCACAGGAGGCACCGTCAAACGATTTGTGCGAGGAGTCATAGCCGATCTCGAGGATCTTGTCGCGCACGAGGTGGGGAATCTCGACGTACGCCTCCGTGGTCACCTCACCCGCCACGACCACCAGGCCGGTGGTCACGAGGGTTTCCACCGCGACCCGTGATTCGGGGTCCTGGCGCAACATCTCGTCGAGGATGGTGTCGCTGATCGCGTCGGCGATCTTGTCCGGGTGACCCTCGGTCACGGACTCGGAGGTGAACAGGCGTGTGCTCACGAGTTTCTTCCTCTCTTGCGCGGGACGCGCTGCCGGCCGGTCGTGCGCGATAACGCACCGACGTCGGGTCAGCGCGGGGACACGGCGAGCGCCGCATCCAGGATGCGATGGGCGACTTCGGTCTTGGTCCCTGCCGCTTCGGCCACGATGGCCTCAGGCGAGATCACCACGATGTCGTTGTCGTCTGCGCCGAACACTTTGCCACCACTGACGTTGTTGAGCACCAGCAGGTCACAGCCCTTGCGTTCGAGCTTGCTGCGGCCAAGGCGGAGCAGGTCGGCTTCATCGGCAGCGGTCTCCGCTGCGAACCCGATGATCACCTGGGGTTGGGGCCGGTTGTGTGAAAGCGTCTTCAGGACGTCGGTGGTCTGCACCAGATCCAGGCTGAGGCCCGATGTCTCGGAGCTCTTCTTGATCTTGCCCTCGGCCCGCGCACGCGGCGTGAAGTCGGCCGCGGCGACCGCCATGACGATCACGTCGGCGCTGGGGCTGAGCTCGGTCATGGTGTCGGCAAGGTCGGCGGTGCTGGTCACGCGGCGTACCTCGCAGCCGCTGGGGACCGGATGCTCGATGTGGGCGGCCACGACGGTCACCCGGGCCCCGCGCAGGGCGGCGGCACGGGCGATCGACAGCCCCATCAGCCCGGAGGAGGCGTTGCCGAGGAACCGCACCGGGTCCAACTGCTCGCGAGTGCCACCCGCACTCACCACGACATGACGACCGGCCAGATCCTGAGCGGCCGCGGACGCCGCGGTCTGGTCGCTGCCGAGCAGGCTCAGGGCGACCTGATGGATATCGCTCGCATCAGGCAATCGGCCGGGCCCGGTGTCGGCACCGGTCAGGCGCCCCGAAGCCGGGTTCATCACCACGACGCCGCGCTCCCGCAGCGTCGCCACATTGGCCTGGGTGGCGGCATGGAGCCACATCTCGGTGTGCATGGCCGGAGCCATCAACACCGGGCAGTGTGCGGTCAGCAACGTGTTCGTCAGCAGATCGTCGGCGCGTCCGGTCGCGGCACGGGCCAGCAGGTCCGCGGTCGCGGGGGCGACGACGACCAAATCGGCCGTCTGGCCGAGCTTCACGTGGCGCACCTCGTGGCTGTCTTCGAACACCTCGGTGTGCACCGGGTTGCCGGACAGTGCCTGCCAGGTGGTGATGCCCACGAAGTTCGACGCGGCGGCCGTCGGGATGACGGTGACGTCGTGACCGGCTTCGGTGAAGCGGCGCAGCAGCTCACAAGCTTTGTACGCAGCAATGCCGCCGGCCACACCGAGAATGATGCGGCTCATGGATCCTCGCTCAGAGGGTGAACTCGGTGTCGGAGAAGTCCGGGTCGGCGAAGTCGTCGAGAGGGGTCTCCGGGGCCGCGTTCGGGTCGATGTCGTGGCACTCGAGGACGCCGGCGTTCACCTCACGCAGCGCGATCGACAGCGGCTTCTCCTGGATGCCGGTTTCGACCAGCGGGCCGACATTCTCCAGCAGGCCTTCGCCGAGCTGGGAATAGTAGGCGTTGATCTGGCGAGCACGCTTGGCGGCGAAGAGCACCAGCCGATATTTCGAATCAACCCGGGTCAGCAGGTCATCGATCGGCGGGTTGGTGATGCCGGGCGCGGGATTCGTGGTCAATGCAGAGCCTTCTCAGGTCGATGGCAGGTTTTCGTCCACCGCAGGGGCTGCGGGCGCTGCGTGTTCGCGCGCCAGCGCCGGAGCCGGCGGACACAATCCCAGCAAGCCTATCAGTTCGTCCACAACCCGCTCGACTTCGTCGTTGACCAACACGTGATCGAACTCGGCCTGGGCGGCCATCTCAGCGCGGGCGGTGAGCAGGCGCCGTTCGCGCTGGGAAGCGTTCTCGGTCCCCCGGTGCTCCAGGCGTCGCACCAACTCATCCCAATTGGGGGGTGCGATGAAGACGAACTGCGCCTCGGGCAGGGTCTGGCGAACCTGGCGAGCGCCCTGGAGCTCAATCTCCAGCAGGACACAGTGCCCCTCGGCGAGTGCCGCCTCGACGGGTGCCCGCGGGGTGCCATAGCGGTCCGACCCGTGCACCAGCGCCCACTCCAACAACCCATCCCCGGCGATCAGTTCATCGAACTCCTCGTTCGACACGAACTGATAGTGCTGCCCGTCGACCTCCCCGGGGCGCGGTGCACGGGTGGTGGCCGAGGTGGACAACCACACCTCGGGGCAGCGGGACATCAGCGCCGACACGACGGTGCCCTTGCCGACGGCAGTCGGTCCGGACACCACGGTCACGCGCGGTGCCGCAGGGGTCGGGCGGTCGCTCATGGTTGGGATCAATCCTTGGTCTTGGGCGGAAACTCCGCCTCCAGGCTGGCGATCTGATGCGGTCCGAGCCCGCGGAGCCGGCGATTGGCGGCGATATCCAGGCGGGTCATTACCTCGGCTGCGCGCTTGTCCCCCACCCGGGGCATGCACTTCAGCACGTCCACCACTTTGGTGTGGGCGACCACATCGTCTGTCTCGGCGAGACCGATGACGTCGGCCATCGTCAGGTCTCCGGCGCGCAGACTCGCCTTGACCTCAGCACGTCGCCGCCGGGCCGCCGTGGCGGCCGCTCGTGCCTTGTGCAGCTGTTCAGCGCTCAGTGGCGGAATCGGCAAGGCCACCTCCCGGCTCGTTCACGGATGTCATCGTGCGTATTTCTGGATGCCAACCTAGCGGGTTTCGACCCCTGGTGGCGTCGGTCAGCCGAGCTCCGCGGTCAAGGCGACCACGGCCCGGCGCAGGGAGTCCGGATCAGGACCAGCCGCCATGATTTCCCGACTCGAGGTTGGCAGCACACGACCGGCCGCCGCGCCGAACAGCTCGGTGAGCCCCTCCACCGTGCCACCCTGTGCCCCGATGCCGGGCACCAGAATCGACCCGGTGAAGCCAGTCAGGTCCACGTCCAACGTCGGCAAAGTCCCGCCGATGACCAGCCCGAAAGGTGCCGGGTCGCGGTCGCCGTTGGCGGTGTTGACCTCGTCCACCATCATCTGGGCCACGCTCCGGCCGCCCGCTTCGGCAAGCTGCACCTGGCCACCCTCGGGATTGGACGTCCGGCACAGGACATAGAGTCCGCGCCCGGTCGCCTCGGCCAGTTGGATCGCGGGCGTGAGGGAGCCGAAGCCGAGATAGGGGCTGACCGTCAACGCGTCCGCTGCCAGGGGCGAGTCGTTCGACAGGTACGCCCGGGCGTACCCGGCCATCGTCGAGCCGATGTCGCCTCGTTTGGCGTCCATGATCACCATCGCGCCGGCCTTGTCGGCGGCAGCGAGGAAGCGTTCGAGGACCCCGATGCCCGCGGAACCGTACGCCTCGAACAGCGCGCTCTGGGGCTTGAAGACGGCGACCAGATCACCCAGCGCCTCGACCATCCGCTGAGCACACTCGGCGACACCCGCGGCATCGACCGTGAGGCCCCACTCCTGCAGGATCTGGGGATGGGGGTCGACCCCCACGCACAACCGGCCGCGTTCAGCGACCTGAGCTGCCAACCGGGCACCGAAGTCGGACATCAGCGGACCCTTTCGTTGATCTCGTTGACCAGGGCGGGTCCGCGATAGATGTATCCCGAATAAAGCTGCACCAGCGCGGCCCCGGCATCCATCATCGCCAACGCGTCATCGCCGGTCATGATGCCCCCCACCCCGATGATGGGCAGGTCGGTGCGCTGCGCGAGCCACCCGACAACCTCCCGGGCACGCACGGTCAAGGGCGCACCGGACAGGCCGCCGGCCTCATCGGCCAGTCCCCTATCCGCGCCGACCAGTCCGTCGCGCGCCAGCGTGGTGTTCGTGGCGATCAAGCCACCGGCCCCCGCATCACTGCAGACCCCGATGACCTCACCCAGGGCATCGAACGTCAGGTCCGGTGCGACCTTCACGAACACCGGCACCGGGTCGGCCGGATTCTGTTCCCGCGCCGCGGCCACCAGTGCCCCGACCAGCTCCCGCAGCACCGCGGCATCCTGCAGGCTCCGCAGGCCGGGTGTGTTGGGGCTGGACACGTTGACCGCGACGTAGTCGGCGTACGGTGCCAACAACGCGAACGACGTCAGATAGTCGCCGATCGCCTCCTCGAGCGGGGTGACCTTCGACTTGCCGAGCGAGATGCCGATCGGGATGCCGGCAGCACGGTTCCCCCGGCGTACGCCAGCTTGCTCCAGGGTGGCCGCAAGGGCGGCCGCACCGGGATTGTTGAAGCCCATCCGGTTGATGATCCCCATCGACTCCCGGGCCCGGAACAGCCGCGGCTGGTCATTGCCGGGTTGGGCCAGGGCGGTGACCGTGCCCAACTCCACGTGGGAGAAGCCCAGCGCGCCCCAGGCGTGGACGCCGACACCGAACTTGTCCAGACCGGCGGCCAGTCCGACCGGTCCCGGGAAGTCGATGCCGGCCACGCGCCGGGACGTGCCGCGGGAGTGCAGGGCCGCGGCAGCGGCGCGCAATGGGCGTACGCCGCCAAGTGCCTGCGCCGCCGCCAACGTCCGCTCATGGGCGACCTCGGGGTCACCCCCGCCGAGCCGGAACAGCACCGGCCGCAGCAACCGCTCATACCCCACGCCGAGCGCCTTGGTCCGCAGCGCGGCCGCGGGTGACACTCGCCGCGAGGGGCTGAGGCCAGAGGTCATGCCCCGCTCCCGATGCGCTCCGCCCAGTCCTGCAGCGACATGACATCGACATCCCCGGCGATGACCGCCTCGATCCCCTGGACCGCAGCGCTCAACCCCTGCACCGTGGTGATGCAGGGCACGTCGATGCGCACCGCGGCGGTCCGGATCTCATAACCGTCAGCGCGCGGGGCGCCCTCGGTGGAGACCGCACCGTGCGGAGTGTTGAAGATCAGGTCGACCTCGCCATCCTCGATGAGCTGGACAATCGTCGGCTCACCGTTCGGGCCAGGACCCTGGGTGTGCTTGCGCACCGTGGTCACCGGGACTCCGTTGCGCTCCAACACCTGGGCCGTGCCAGAGGTGGCCAGAAGTTCGAACCCGAGGTCGTGCAGCTTCTTGATCGGGAAGATCGCGTGCCGCTTGTCGCGGTTCGCCGCCGACACGAACACCCGGCCGGATCGCGGCAGAGAACCGAAGGCAGCCGACTGGCTCTTGGCGAAGGCCACCCCGAAGCTGGGCGCCAGGCCCATCACCTCACCGGTCGACTTCATCTCCGGCCCGAGGACGGTGTCCACGGTCAGACCCTCGGGGGTGCGGAACCGATTGAACGGCAGGACGGCTTCCTTCACCGCCAACGGGGCACCCTTGCTGACGTCCGCCCCGTCGCCGGTCGGGCGCAGCAGTCCCTCACGGCGCAGGTCCGCGATCGAGGAGCCGAGCATGATCCGGGCCGCGGCCTTGGCCAGCGGCGTGGCCGTTGCCTTCGACACGAACGGCACGGTGCGGGACGCCCGGGGGTTGGCCTCCAGGACATACAGCGTGTCGCCGGCGAGGGCGTACTGAATGTTCAACAACCCACGGACGCCGACGCCGCGCGCGATCGCCTCGGTCGACTGGCGAATCTTGGCGATCGTCTCGCCGCCGAGCGTGAGCGGTGGCAGGGCACAGGCCGAGTCGCCGGAGTGCACGCCGGCCTCCTCGATGTGTTCCATGATCCCGCCGAGATAGAGGTCCTCTCCGTCATAGAGAGCGTCGACGTCGATCTCCACCGCGTCGTCAAGGAAGCGGTCTACCAGGACCGGATGCTCCGGGGAGATCTGGGTGGCGCGCTCGATATACCCCGCCAGGGAGGCATCGTCATAGACGATCTCCATGCCGCGACCGCCGAGGACATAGGACGGACGGACCAGGACCGGATAGCCGATCTCGGCGGCGATCCGCTGGGCTTCGTCGAACGAGTACGCCATCCCGTGCTTCGGTGCCGGCAGCCCCGCCTCGGCAAGCACCCGCCCGAAGGCACTGCGCTCCTCCGCCAGGTCGATCGCCTCG
>JAUNUL010000134.1 GCA_030538175.1 Propionibacteriaceae bacterium
GGCCGACACCAGGGGAGCGAACCGGTCGATGTCGGGGCACATGACCAACACGTCACGGGGCTCCAGATCGGGGTGGTCGCTGAGCAGCCCCAGGACGACCTCCCGCAGCACTTCCACCTGGCGGTCTGGGCCGTGGCAGGCGTGGAAGTGGATGCTGTCATCCGTCGGGTCGACCGCCTGCCGCTCCGGCACGGCGATGTCGGCCTCGATCGCTGCCTGGAGGCGTGCCAGCAGGGTGGAAGGAGCAGGCTCCCGCTCAGGCGCCGGGAGGACGGGCTGTTCGCTCGCCCGGGCCCCCAGCACCAACTGCAGCTCACGAGCGTCGCGAGCCAGACGGCGATTGAGTCGGTGCCGGGGCACCAGTGCCGAGGGATCCGCGCTGCGCGCCCCCGCGTACGCCCCAGCGGTCGCTTCTCGGACCCGCTCCCACAGCACCGGCGACGGGTGGGGAAGCCAGAGGTGCACACAACGCTGCTGCGCGAGGGCTTCGAGCACCGTGAGTTGACTCGAGTCGAGCCGGGTCGGGCCGAACACCGACAGCCGTTCGGGCAGGTCGGAATCAGTGACCCCGGCGCTCAGCAGATCAGCGGTGCGATCGATCCGTTCGAGCGGATCCGGCCCTGGCAGTTCCGCACGCAGGGTGGACCACAGCTCGTGCTGCCACCGATCGTGCTGATCCAGCGGGGTGCCGTCAGGATGCACCGCCCGGCCGGCCCGCCACTGGCGCAGCAACTCGGGACGTTGGGCCGCATAGGTCCGGAAGAGCCTCGCGACCCGGGCAGCGGTGGCATAACGCCGCGAGGTCGGGACGCTCGGGTCCAGATGCCCGCGGACCGGGGCAGCCCAGGTGGCATCGAGGTGGGCATCCAGGACCCGAAGAATCGCCCACACCAGCCTGTCACCGCGCCAGGGATCGGTTTCCGGATCCAGGCCGAGCGTCTCCTCGACGATGCGGCGCACCAGCGCATCAAGAGTCACGAAGTCGATCCCGGCACACACCCCGTCGCCGCGTCCCGCGGAGCCGAGACGAGCCGCCAGTGTCTGGGACAGCCAGCGCTCCACCCCTGGGGTCGGCACCGACACGATCTCGGTCGTGAAGGGGTCGGCGAGGGGACTCGCCAACGAATCTGCGAGGCCCCGAGCGAGGGCCTCGGCGCGGGTTGCACGGTGCAGGAACAACCCGGTGCGAACGTCGATGACAGGTGTGGTTTTCATGGCATAGCCACCCTAACGGCCGCCTCCGACAGAAATGCGTCAGCGATCGGCGCCCCATGATCCGGGTGGGTCCGGTGCCCGGCACGGACCAGTCGAGACGCCTGAGTCTCGTGCGTCGGCCGCCGAGCCATCCGGCAAGGAAGTCCGGTGAAGCCGGTTTTGTCGGATCGCCCGACTAAGGTGCCAGGCGTGATCGATCCGGATTCCCTTCTGCAGGCACTCGACCCCGAACAGCGCCAGGTGGCGACCGTGTTGTCGGGACCTGTCGCGGTGATCGCAGGCGCCGGCACGGGCAAGACGCGGGCGATCACGCACCGGATCGCCTATGGCGTCCACACCGGTGTCTATCAGCCCACCTCGGTCCTGGCAGTGACCTTCACCACGCGGGCCGCGGGGGAGATGCGGGGCCGACTGCAGCAGTTGGGCGTGCCGGGGGTGCAGGCACGCACGTTCCACTCGGCCGCGCTGCGCCAACTGCAGTATTTCTGGCCACGCGTTCATGGCTCGCCCTTGCCCGACATCCTGGACAATCGGATGGGCCTTGTGGCCGAGGCTGCGGGGCGCCTCCGGGTCCAGGTCGATACGTCCGTGCTCCGCGACCTCGTGGGCGAGATCTCGTGGGCCAAGGTCTCGAATGTGGCACCGGCGGACTATCCGGCGATCGCGGAGAGTTTCAACCGCACGCTGGCGTCGGTCACTCCGGAGGTCGTGGCCAGGGTCTTCCAGGGATACGAGGACGCGAAACAGGCGCGGGATCGGATCGATTTCGAGGACATCCTGTTGTGCGCGACCGCTCTGCTGACCGATCACCCGGATGTCGCTGACGAGATCCGGCATGCCTATCGCCACCTCGTGGTCGATGAATACCAGGATGTGTCGCCCTTGCAGGAAGCCTTGGTCAACCTCTGGCTGGGGGAGCGGCGCGACCTGTGCGTGGTGGGTGACCCCGCTCAGACGATCCATTCCTTCGCTGGCGCCCGGGCTGACTATCTGACCGGCTTCGCCCGCCGCCACCCAGACACCACCGTGATCCGGCTGGTGCGTGATTATCGATCGACGCCCCAGGTCGTGGACGTGGCCAACCGCATCATGCGCGCGGCCGGTCGGGAAGGCTCCGGATCTGCCCACGCGATGACGGCGGTCACGTTGCAGGCCCAGCGACCGGCGGGGCCGGATCCCGAGTTCCTCGAGGCACCTGACGAGGCGACCGAGGCCGCCCGCGTCGCGGACTGGTTGGCCAGCCGGCATGCTGCCGGCGTCGACTATCGCGAGATGGCCGTGCTGTTCCGCATCAACGCCCAGTCACCATCCTTCGAAGCAGCGCTGGCAGACCGCGACATTCCCTATCTCGTGCGAGGCGCAGAGCGATTCTATGAACGAGCCGAGGTCCGTCAGGCGTTGGGCGCGCTGTCCGCAGCAGCCCGCACGGGTGCCCCCGGTGAGGGGTCGGCCGCAGATGAGGTCCGTGCGGTGCTGGCAGGGCTCGGCTGGACCACCGAGGCGCCGTCCGGTGGCGGTCAGCGGCGGGAGCGGTGGGAATCCCTCGCCGCGCTGGCGTCCGTCGCCGACGATCTGGTGGCTAGCGATGAGTTCACCACCCTGGATGCGGTGGTTTCCGAATTGCAGCGCCGGGCGGATGCCCAGCACGCACCGGTTGCCCAGGGCGTCACCCTGGCCACCATCCATTCGGCCAAGGGTCTGGAATGGGATGCGGTCGCGGTTGTCGGCGTCCACGAGGGCACCCTTCCTTTCATCCTGGCGACCAAACCCCACGAGGTGGCTGAGGAGCGCCGACTCCTCTATGTTGCGGTCACCCGGGCACGGGAGCATGTGCAGATCTCGTGGTCGCGGAGTCGGTCTGGCAGCGGCAACAGGCGCCCTTCCCGTTTCCTGGATGGCGTACGCCCGGACGCTGCCCCTGCAGCAACCGCTGTGGGGCGCGAGTCCCGTCGGCGTCGCAGCGCCCAGGCGGCTCGTTGCCGGGTGTGTGGCAAGGGTCTGGCCAACGGTGTCGAACGCAAGTTGGGCCGCCATGAGGATTGCCCTTCCACGTTCGACGAAGACTTGCTGGCGGAGCTCAAGCAGTGGCGCAGTGACCAGGCAAAAGAGAAGAAGCTGCCGGCGTACTGCATCGTGACCGACGCAACCCTCATCGCGCTGGCCGAACAACTGCCGGAGGACGAGAAGGGGTTGCTCGGCATCAGCGGGATCGGACGGGCAAAGGTGGACCAATATGGCGAGGACATCCTGACGATCCTGCGCCGCGATTGAGCGGCGTCATCCGCTCGGCCGTGCCATGGGGAGTGGTCACGTTGAGCGGCAAGCGGCAGCTGCGCCGGCCCAACGATGCGGCTGACCCGGGCCGCGCTTGATACGATTCGCGGTGACAAGGAGAGACGCATGAGGCAGCACGCGACAGCGGGGGACACCGTCGAGCAGGTGGCGACCGTCGATCCCGACGCTCCGGTCACCACGCCGTCGATGCCGATGAACGGCCGGCCCGCTCGGGAGTACACGGTGGCTGAGCGACGCATGCGTCGGCTGCTGCGGGTGACCGACGTGGACAAGAAGGCCAGTCTGTCCGCCCACCGCGCCTTCCGGATCTCGGTGGTGATTTCCGGCATCCGCTGTCTGGCTACTTATCTCGTGATTCCCCTGTTGGTGCCGTTGATCAGCTTCGCAGGCGTCCTCGCGGCGCCGGTGGGCATCGCTCTGGTGCTCGTCGCCTATGTCAGCGGAGTGCTGGGTGTGCGTCGCTTCTGGAAGGCCGATCACCGGTCGAAGTGGACCTATACGTGGTTCATGGCCGTCGTGTTCACCGTCCTCACCATTGCCCTGGTTGCTGATGTTGTTCGGCTGATCCAGACATGACCGCAAAGGAGCCCGCGATGGCGAAGAAGTCGACCGAACACCCGAGCCAGCAGGTGTCCTGGGATGTCGAGGATGACTCGGATTCGATGCAGGGTTTGGTGACGCTCGGGGTGATCGCCGCAGCCGTGATCGCTTTTCTTGCGATCTGTCTGCCGTTGTTCATCCTGTGAACCGACGAAACCCCTAGTCAAAAATACATTGCAAGCTTTTCGCAAGAGGCCTTAAAGTAGGTTTCGCCTGCTGAGGTGGGCACCAGCACGAGCCAATCCCATGGTGGGGGAGGCGAACCTGAGAGAGGAGGGACATCCCGATGCTGAACATCGCGTGGCAGATGAAGACGGAGCAGGGGGTGTCCTGTGGCGTCGCTGAGTCGGGTTATCCCCACGGATTTTCCCATCGCGACCGACTGTTTGCCCATGGCCTGAAGCGGCCGGAACGCAGTGCTGTCGCCCTGACCGCCCCTCCCGTCCATCTCACTGTCAACCCCTTGGTGCCACGTCCCAGAGCTGCACATCGAACGCCCTAGTTCCTTTGTGTTTCGCCTCGCAGGCCGTGGATCCAAACCGGGATTCACGGCCTTTGTGTTTCCCGGACCAGCAGGCACATATTTGAGGAGAAACACCATGACTGCCCTCTTGATTGACGAGGATTCGATATCGGCATCGTTGCCGTGCCACCTGGTCGACCCAGAGGTGTTCTTCGCCGAGTCGCCCAGCGAGATCGAGTACGCCAAGACTCTCTGTAGCGATTGCCCCCTGCGCGTCACGTGTCTTGACGGAGCGCTCTCGCGCCGCGAGGCCTGTGGGGTGTGGGGCGGCCAGCTCATCGTCAACGGTGAGATCGTGGCACGCAAGCGTCCGCGTGGGCGTCCTCGCAAGAACCCGCTGCCAGTGGTGGCAACGCCACCGGCCGAACTGGGTGGCCCGATCCGGCGGGTGGGTGAGGAGCGGCGCGTACGCCGGGCCGCGTGACCCAGCACCGGGTTCTCCAGAGCGCGGGAGCGCTGACCACAGGGGTCAGTGCTCCTGCCATTCCGGCAGGTATTGATCCAGGATCGACCGGAAGCTCGCTCGCACGTCGAGTTGGGACAGCACTGCGATGCCCCCCAGCCACACCCGGTGGATGAGGGCATAGGACGGGGGGAGGTTGAGCTGTTGTAGCAGCGTGCCGCTCGCCTTGGTATCCCCGACGCGCTTGAACTCCCGCTGCATCCAGGCCCGGGTGAAGTGGAATTCCTCAACTTCGGCGGGCTCGAGGAACGGGCTCAGATAATCAAGCAGTTCCTGGGGATCGATGTTCGATGCGTTGCGGGCGATGAACCCTTCGCGTTCCAGTCCTTGCGTGACGTCTTCCGCCCCGCCGGCGACGGCGATCCGCAGCAGTCGCCCCATCGCTGGTGGCAGCCCATCCGGCAACCGGGAGACCAGCCCCCAGTCGACGACCCCGAGGCGGCCATCGGGCATGACCTTGAAGTTGCCCGGGTGGGGATCGGCATGCAGCACCCCGGCGACGGAAGGGCCAGCGAACAGGAACTTCACATAGCGAAAGCCGAGCTCGTTGCGTTCGGGTTCTGGCCTGTCGGCGACGGTCGACAGGGCTTCTCCCTCGATCCACTCGCTCACCATCACTCGCGAGGTGTGGGCCAGCACGCGCGGCACCACGAACTCGGGGTGATCAGCGAAGGCCTCCGCGGCCTGCTGCTGGTGTTCCGCCTCGAGGTCATAATCGGTCTCCTCGAGGATTCGCTCGACGAGTTCCTCGATCAGCGGCTTGACCTCGATCCCGCCGGTGAGGGGCGAGATCAGACCAGCCATCCGGGAGAGCTGTTTGAGGTCGCTCTCAAGAGCCTTGTCGGCGCCCGGATATTGCACCTTCACGGCCACCGGTTCGCCGGTGGCAGCCCACACCGCCCTGTGCACCTGGCCGATGGACGCTGCGGCGGTGGGCCGCGAGGAGAACTCGCTGAACAGGGCACGCCAGTCATCCCCGAGTTCACGGGCCAGCACCGCGTGCACCCGGGACGTCGGCATGGGCGGTGCGGAGTCCTGCAGCTTGCGCAGCTGGACCCGATAGGGGCCGGCGATGTCCTCGGGCAGCATCACTTCGAAGAGGCTCAGCACCTGACCGAACTTCATGGCCCCGCCTTTGAGCTCGCCGAGAACCCGGAAGAGCTGTTCGGCGGTCTCGGCCCGGAGTTGGGCGCTCACCGTCTCCGCGCTGGTGCCCGTGAGCCGCCGGCCCAAGCCTTTCGTTGCACGTCCCGCGACGCCGAATGGCAAGGAGAGCAGTCGGGACCCACGTCGCAGGGCGGATCCGCTCACGTGGGGGTCGGGGTCGGATTCTTTGGGACGAGCCATGGGGCCATTGTGCCTGCTCGTTCGCGCAAGGTTGGCATGGCTCACCCGGTCTCGCGGACTTCGCCGCACCCGCACTCCGGATGATGCGGCCAGTGCCGTTGGGTCACGGTCCAGCCACCGGCGCGGATCTCCAGGGTCGCACCCAACGTCTCGGGCTCTCGACCATCGAGCCAGGCCCGGACTTGCAGGAGAGCGGTCGCGACAGTCCACCCCACCAGCTCAGGCGGCGGCGGGCAATCGACCAGGCAGAGCTGGGCCAGCAGGCGGGGCCAGGCCCGATCGCGTGCCCGGACCAGATCCATGCACCGGGTGCAGCAGGTCCGGCCCGGCACGACCAGCGGCCCGACGACGACCCCGTGCGGTTGCGGCCGCAGGACCAGATGGGGCTGATCCGCTCGCAGCAAGGTGTCCGTGATGGCCCGATCACACTCCAGGCGATCGAACGCGATCACCGTCAGATCCGGGGCGGGCCCCTCCGGGCGATACCAATGGGAGGCGGTGCTGACCTCGCCGAAGCCACCGGCGCGCAGGTGAGCCCGCAAGGTATCCGCTGCGGTGGGCAGGGACGGTGCGTACAGATCCGGGGGCGGCGGACTCGGATCGACGATCTGCAACGACCCGGGCGGGGACGCGGCGTACGCCTCGGCGAATGCACGGCCGAGCAGGCCTGCCCCCAGGAGACGGATCCGAGGGCGGCGACGAGCTGGCGGAGTGGCAAGCAGCCCGGCGGCCTGGAGTTGGCGAGCCAGGTGGCGCACTTGGGCGACGGACAATCCGGACCCCGCGGCGATCTCCGGCAAGGGATGTGTCCCGTCGAACCGGCGCAGTGCTTCGTGGACAGGTGAGGCGGCAGGCACCACGATCCCGTCGTCCACACCGATCTGGAGTTCGGTCGGGCTGCGCTCCAGCACGGGAAGGTGGGGCAGCAGGCGAGGTGAGGGCAACCGGTGTGTGGCCATCCGTCGAGCGTGCCGGATCAGGGCGCTCGCGAACGGCTCTTTCCACAGGGGGACGAAGAGAGCGGCAGTTATTGCAAAAAATAGAGGCCCCCAGGAAGTCGTTGCCGCTTGCCTTCCCCTGCGAGCGGCTCGAACCATCTGAGGGCCTCGTGACCACGACGTTATTGCGGTTCGCCGTCCGCGTCAACCCCTACCGGTGGACAGTTGTCCACCCGCTGTGGATAACTCTGTGGATGGGCTGTGTGTGAATCCTTGGGGCGTGTGGACGCCGGACAGTGAACGTCAGTGGGACCGCAGTTGGCTTGGGGATGAACGGCGTGTTCTGTGATGCTCGTCTCATTCCTGCCGAGGCGGCCTGGCCGCGGACTCTAAAGTGAGTTCCATGGGGAGGAGCCGCAGCGAACGGGTGCATCACGTTGATGGCCAAGCTGTGGTGGT
>JAUNUL010000135.1 GCA_030538175.1 Propionibacteriaceae bacterium
CCGGTGTTCTTGGCCCCTGACCAATTGGCCGAGATCCTGCAGCCGGACCCCAAGCCCCTTGTCGGCCGGACTGAGTTCGACCCCGAGGATGTCGTCGCCGTCGTTCCGGTGAACCCCGAACATCTGCAGGACATGATCGAGGCCGAGCTCGCTGACATGTTCGGCCATCGGCCACCGAGGGATGCTGAGGGTGATCTGGCGGTCCGGGTCGGTTCGACGATGCTGTTCATCCGGGTCTCCGCCGATCACCGGGAGATCATCGTCTTTGCTCCGCTGGTCCACGACGTCGAGGGCCGTTCGCGGGCGATGGAGATCTTGTCCGACCTCAACACCGAGGTCCGTTTCATCAAGTTCCAGTTGATCCGTGACCGGGTGTTTGTCAGCATGAGCGTCTTCGCCCACCCCTTTGTCCCGGCTCACCTCTTGCAGGCGGTGCGCATGATGAGCGAGGTCGCGGATGGGATCGACGATGACCTCGCCAGTCGTCTGCGCGGCCGAACAACGTTTGAGGACTGACCAGGGCATCTGTACGCCCGCTCGGGCCTTTCCGCCCACCCTGCCTACGCCACCCCATCCGACCCACGACTCGAGGAGTGACCCGTGGAGGAGCCCGGCCTTCCGTCCGCCCGGTTCGACACCCTGCCCACCGAGGAGATCGTTGCGTTGCTGCGCACCCATCACATTGGGCGGGTCGCATGGGAATCAGCACATGGCCCGGTGATACTGCCGGTGGCCTATGCGTGGCGCGCGGGGGAGATGGCCTTTCGCACCGCGACCGACAGCCCGCTGGGGGATCTGGTCACGCCCCGCGAGGTCGCTTTCCAGATTGATGACTACGACATCGAGACGGCGACGGGCTGGAGCGTTCTGGTGAGCGCGACCACCGCGCAAGTGATCGCGGATGACGACCTCGCCGCGTGGCAGGAGCTGCTGCCGGAGCCGTGGGCTCCGGGGAACCGGGACTGCGTGATCCGACTCACTCCGCGCACTCTGTCCGGTCGGGCGGTCTCCCGCCGCTGATCGGCGTACGCAGCGGCGACCCGAGGCGAGGGTCCGGCTGCGTAACATCAGTGGGGCCCCGGCCCGGGTGTCGGTGCTGCGGTCTAACATCGGACCAACGTGGACTTCCAGTGAGAGGAAACTCGATGACCGAGAACTCGGAGCGACGCAATCTGGTTGTTGTCGGAGTCGACGGCTCCGAGGATGGCCTGCGAGCGGTGGACTATGGGGTGCGCGAGGCAGTCAGCCAGGGTGCTGATCTGCTGCTGGCCCATGCGGTCGACGATGCTGTCCTGGCCGGTGCCTGGGGGGTCGTCTATGACCCCAACTTGCTGGAGGAAGCGGGTGAGGAAGCCGCCCAGAGCGCCAAGCAGCGGGCACTGGAGATGGGCTTTCCCGCCGAGCGGCTCACGACCAAGATCTATATGGGCAACCCGGGTGCGGTGTTGACCCGGTTGTCAGAGACGGCGCGGACACTGGTGGTCGGTCGGCGTGCGTTGAGTGGTCTCGAACGACTCTTCGTCGGGTCGACCAGTGTGGGGGTGGCTGCCACCGCCCACTGCCCGACCGTCATGGTGTCGGCGGCGAGCCACCTGCCGAAGACCGGTGACATCGGCCTGATCGGTGTGGGTGTCCACACCGGCGAGCCGAGCGAAGAGTGCCTCAGCTATGCCTTCGCGGAGGCCGCCCATCGTGGTGCCCGTCTGGAGGTCATCCACGCCTTCAATCTGCCGACGAGCTTCTTCGCCGATCGTTCCCAGCGCTCTGAGCGTGAGGAGAGCCACGCCAAGGTGGCTCGGGAGGTCCTGGCGACATTGGTCGCGCCGTTCGAGGCGCGCTATCCGGAAGTCGACGTGACCAAGAAAGTGGTTGCCGCGCATCCGGTTGATGAGCTCAACCGACGCACCGAGGAACTCGACTTGCTGGTTCTGGGCGTGCATGGTTCCGGGCTGCCGGTCCTGTCACCCGGCGCGACCATCCGGGCGTTGATGGCCCATGGTCGCTGCCCCCTGGCTTTGGTGCGGGAGGGCAAGCACTGAACGGCCCGGCCCAGGAGCCTTTCGGCGGGTTGCTCGAGTTCGACCCCGATCTGCCGATCAGCGGTCGCGTCGAGGACATCGCGCGTGCCGTCTCAAACCACCAGGTTGTGGTGGTGGCTGGCGAGACCGGCTCCGGCAAGACGACTCAGCTGCCCAAGATCTGTCTGCAACTCGGTCTGCGCCGGATTGCGCACACGCAGCCGCGCCGGATCGCCGCCCGTTCGGTGGCGGAACGGATCGCGGAGGAGACTGCCACCGACCTCGGCGACGAGATTGGTTATCAGGTCCGGTTCACCCGCAACGCGGGTCGGCAGACCCGGCTGTTGGTGATGACCGACGGCGTGTTGCTGGCTGAGATCAGCCACGACCGGGACCTGCGTCGCTATGACTGCATCATCATCGACGAGGCCCACGAACGCAGTCTGAACATCGATTTCCTGCTGGGGTATCTCAAGCAGTTGCTGGCGCGTCGCCCGGACCTGAAGGTCATCATCACCTCCGCCACGATCGATACCCAACGCTTCGCCGAGCATTTCGCGAGCCCCGCGACGGGGCAACCCTGCCCGATCATCGAGGTCTCGGGTCGGACCTATCCGGTGGAGATCCGGTATCGACCGATCGTGGAGGATCTGCCGCCGGATGAGGGTGCGGATGCGCTGGCGCAGCCGGTCGTGGCTGAGGCACGGGACCAGGTCGATGCGATCTGCGGGGCGGTCGAGGAGGTACGCCGGCTCGGTCCCGGGGATATTCTCGTCTTCCTGTCCGGCGAGCGTGAGATCCGGGACACCGCCGAGGCGTTGCAGGCGATGAAGCTGAGGGATACCGAGATCCTGCCGCTCTATGCCCGGCTGTCCGCCGCTGAACAGCACCGCGTGTTCAGCCGACACAGCGGTCAGCGGATTGTCTTGGCGACCAACGTCGCGGAGACCTCGATCACGGTTCCTGGCATTCGCTATGTCATCGATCCCGGCACGGCGCGGATGTCGCGGTATTCGACCCGCAGGAAGGTCCAGCGGCTGCCCATCGAACCCATCTCCCAGGCCAGTGCCAACCAGCGCGCGGGCCGCTGTGGTCGCGTTGGGCCCGGTGTGTGCGTACGCCTGTTCAGCGAAGCCGACTTTTCCGCTCGTCCGGAGTTCACCGAGCCGGAGATCCTGCGCACGAATCTGGCGTCGGTCATCCTGCAGATGGCGCATGCGGATCTGGGCGATATCACGGCCTTCCCGTTCGTGGAGCCGCCCGATTCGGGCCAGATCACTGACGGTCTCCGGCTGTTGACCGAGCTGGGTGCCCTGCAGACCCGTGCCGCCGACCGCCAGGTCGGGCGTACGGCGGGTCGCAGCCCTCGTTTGACCCGCGTGGGGCACCAGCTTTCCCGGATCCCGCTCGACCCGCGCATGGCGCGGATGCTGGTGGAGGCGGATCGGCGCGGGTGCCTGCGCGAGGTGATCGTCATCGTCGCCGGGTTGACCATCCAGGATCCGCGTGAGCGCCCGACCGAGCATCGGGAACAAGCCGATGCCTTCCATCGACGGTTCTTCGCGCCGATGCCGACCGAGGAGGGTTCCGCGGCCGGAGAAAAGCCGGATCCCGACGGATCGGACTTCATCGCGCTACTGCGGTTATGGGACTACGTGATCGCACAGCGGGAAGCCTTGTCGGGCACCGCTTTCCGTCGGATGTGTCGGACGGAGTTTCTGAACTTCCTGCGGATCCGTGAGTGGCAGGACCTGGTAGGCCAGCTCAAAGAGATCACGCGCGAGCTCAAGTTGTCCCGCAACAGCGCGCCCGCCGATCCCGCCTCGATCGACACCGCGATCCTGTCCGGTCTGCTCTCCCACATCGGGCTGGCCGATGTCGTCGAACAACCGGTGGCGCGGGGGGCGAAACGGCGGCGCCCGGGTCCGCGTGAGTACGTGGGGGCTCGCGGCACGCGGTTCGCCATCAACCCCGGCTCAGCAGTCGCGAAGACCCAGCCCCCGTTGGTGATGGCGGGTGAACTCATCGAAACGACCCGGCTGTGGGCCCGGACGGTGGCCGGGATCGAGCCCTCCTGGGTCGAGGAGGTCGGCGGGCACCTGCTGCGGCGTACGCACTCCGAACCGCACTGGTCAGCCCGAGCGGGGGCAGTCATGGCGACCGAAAAGGTGACCCTGCTGGGCGTGCCACTGATCGCCGGACGCCCCGTGCACTTTTCGCGCATCGACCCCATGGCCGCCCGCGAGATCTTCATCCGCTCGGCCCTTGTCGAGGGGGACTGGCGCACCCGCCACCACTTCTATGCCCGCAACGTCGAAGTCCGTCGCGAGGCCGAGGAACTCGAGGAGCGCTCGCGGCGCCGGGACATCGTCGTGGATGACCAGGTGATCTTCGACTTCTATGATGCGCGGATCCCGGCCGATGTCGTGTCCGTGCGCCACTTCGATTCCTGGTGGCGCACCAAGCGGCAGACCGAGGACGCCTTCCTCGACCTGACCTTGGATGACCTGATCGCGACCGATGCCCCAGCCGCCGGCGACTTCCCGGATGTCTGGGCCGTCGGCGACAACGAGTTGCCGGTCAGCTATGTCTTCGACCTCGGTTCGGGGGCCGATGGGGTCAGCGTCGACCTGCAACTGGCCCGCCTCAACCAGATCCCGGCCGAGCCATTCGGTTGGCAGGTGCCGGGGCTGCGCCAGGAGCTCGCCACGGAGCTGATCCGAAGCCTGCCGAAGGCGATCCGCACCAGATTCGTGCCGGCGCCCGATCATGCCCGCGCGGCTCTCGCCTGGTTGACCAAGCAGGGGATCGAGCACACCGAGGCCTTCCCTCTGGCCCTCGGTCGTGCGCTGCGGGCGCTCACGGGGGAGATCGTCGATGACGAGGCCTGGGATCTCGCCAAGCTCGATGGCCACCTGCGGGTGACGTTCGTTGTCCGTGATGCCGCCCGCAACGATCGCGAGGTCGGCCGCGGGAAGGACCTCGCGGAGCTGCGTCGCCGGTTTGCGCCCGCGCTCACGGAGAAGCTCACGAAAGCGGCCGCCAAACCCGGGCGCACCCGGGCGACGACCTGGACGTTCGGCACCCTTGCCGAGCAGCAGCGGGTCGGCGGGGGAGTCGGATATCCGGGCCTGGTCGATGAGGGCGACGCCGTGTCCTTGGTCGTGCACGATAATCCGCAGGTTCGGGATCGTCGCCACCGTCTGGGCGTACGCCGGCTGGTGCAACTGAACACACCTGATCCGACGAAGTGGGTGGTCGCGCACCTGTCGAACACCGACAAGCTGGCGTTGGGCCACAGTCCGTACGCCGGGGTGCCGGCCTTGTTGGCCGATGCCCGGCTCAAGGCGGTCGGGGACCTGATCGACACCGATGATGTTCGCACCCAGGCCCAGTTCGACGCCCTGTGCGATCGGGTGCGGGGAGACCTGCCGGACCAGATGCGACAGGTGGTCGCCCAGACTGCGGAGATCCTGCGTCGCAATCAGCAGGTCTCGCTCGCCCTGACCGGGGTCACCGATCACGAGATCGCCGACGACATCCGCGAGCACCGCGACACCCTCGTCTTCGACGGATTCATCGCGGCTACCGGGGAGCCGTGGTTCAGCCAACTCGCGAAATATCTGCATGCCATCGACCACCGGATCATCGCCCGGCGCGGCAGCCCACGCCGGGACGACGAGGCGCTCGGGGTGATCTGGCCGTTGGAAGGGGACTATGCCGACCTGCTGGCCAAGGCACCTCCGGGACCGTTGCCGGCGGAGGTGGCCGAGGTCGGCTGGTTGCTTGAGGAACTCCGGGTGAGTCTGTTCGCCCAGAGCTTGGGCACAATCCGGCCGGTATCGGCCAAACGCGTGCGGTCCGCGCTCGCTGGGGCTGCCCAGTACATTGGGCGCCATGCTTGATCCCCGCCTCCTGTACACATTCAATCCCTCGTTGTGGGAGGACATGCGGGGCCGAAGGCCGGTGCTGGTGCATCTGCTGGAGGGCTATGTCGACGCAGGCCGGGTGGCCTCGACGCTGGCTGAGCACATCCTCGACACGTGTGAGTCCGATCTGCTCGTGGAGTTCGATCACGATCAGCTCCACGACTATCGGAGCCGGCGTCCGATGATGGTGTTCGATACCGACCAGTGGAAGTCGGTGGAGCACTTCCAGTTGGCCATGCACCGCGTCATCGCCCCCACCGGTGAGCACTTCGTGCTGCTGCACGGTCCCGAACCGGACAGCCAGTGGCAACGCGCGACGGCGGCAGTGACCGGGTTGGCCCAACGCCTTGACGTCCGTCTTGCAGTGACATCGCACGGCATCCCGACCGGCGTACCGCACAGCAGGCCAAGCCTGATCACCGAGTACGCGACGCGGTCCGCGTTGATCAAGACCAGCAATCCGGCCTGGGTGGGGCGGGTCGAGGTGCCGGGCAGCTTCGGTTCGATGCTGGAGCTGGAGTTCGGCCGGGTCGGGATCGACGCTCTCGGCCTGGCGGTGAACGTGCCGCACTATTTGTCGCAGGCGCCGTTCTTCCAGGCATCGCTCGCGGCTCTCCATCGGCTGAACGACGCCACCGGGCTCGGGCTGGTGCTGGGAGACCTGCCCGACAAGGCTGAGACGAACCTGCACGAGATTCGCACCGAGGTTGCGGCATCCGAAGAAGTCCAACAGGTCGTGGAACAGCTCGAACGCCAATACGATCAGGCCCGCGAGGAGCGGCCCGTTCCGTCGGCTGACGAAATCGGGGCAGAGCTCGAGCGCTTTCTCGCCGAGCAGAACGACAAGAACGAACCGAACGAGGATGGATCGTGAGCCTGCTGAGCCCCATTCCGGAACTGCTGGACCTGCTCGACCTCGAGGAGATCGAGGTTGACCTGTTCCGGGGTCGCAATCCCCGCACCGATCGCCAGCGCGCCTTCGGCGGTCAGGTGTTGGCCCAAGCCTTGATGGCTGTCGGGCGCACGGTGCCGGACGACCGGGCGGTGCACTCGATGCACGCCTATTTCCTGCGGCCGGGCAAAGCGAACAAACCGATGATCTTCGATGTGGAGAACCTGCGAGACGGCCGCAGTTTCTCCGCCCGCCGGGTGTTGGTACGCCAGGACGGCGCCCACGTGCTCGGGCTCACGGCGTCGTTCCATATCCACGAGCAGGGCCTGGAACATCAAGACCCACAGCCGCCGGCCCCGCCACCCGAGGAATGCCGCAAGATGAGCGATGTCATGGCACACCTGGGTGGTGCTCCTGCGCGCCTGTGGGAAAAGCAGTGGGATGGCTATGACGTGCGGTGGGTGGGCTCCTCCGGTGCCGACGCCACCATTCCGTCGGTGGCGCACGGTGCCCATGTGCGCCTGTGGGTCCGGGCGAACCAGGCGCTGCCGGACAATCCGCATCTGCATGCGGCGGTGCTGGCGTACCTTTCGGATCTCACCTTGCTCGGGGTCTCCACCGTCCCGCACGCGCCGGTGTTCGATGAGCGGGCCTTCCAGGCCGCCTCCATCGATCACGCGATGTGGTTCCACCGCCCGGTGCGCGCGGATGACTGGTGGCTCTATGACCAGGTGTCACCGGTGGCGATCAACGCCCGGGGGTTCTCGACGTCGCGGATTTTCCAGGACGGTCACTTGGTCGCCTCCGCCACCCAGGAAGGCCTCATCCGCCCCGTGCCCGCACTGACCACCGGATCCTGAGCGACCGAACCGCAGTCCAGAACGGAACCGCATCCCAGA